>DAIUBN010000143.1:0-7747 GCA_036846645.1 Bacteroidaceae bacterium
GAGAGTAGAACAAAACAAACGCGTTTGTTTTTTATGCCGAGACGAAGCTTATCTTCGCTTTCGAAGCAAAGATAATGCAAGTTGAGAGTAGAACAAATCAAATGAAGAATGATTTTTTTGTTTGACATTAATATAATTCATATATTTGCAACCATTGAAACAATTATTTACCAAGCTGACCTGAAATGTTTATTTCTCAAGAGACTAAAGAATTTATTTTAGAGCATGTCGATGATGATGTGTTCAAACTTGGATTTAACGCATCTCGCTACCCAGAAATAAATATGCCTGTAGCCATCGTTCAGATAGAAGGTCGGCAAAAGGCCAAGCTCAAGCTTCCTACATGGTATTCCAATCCTGATATTATCTATCCACCCCACCTGGCCATCGAACAATGCTCGAGTGAGAGAACTGCCGCCTATAAAGCCGCACTTATCAAAGGAGAGACACTTGTCGACCTGACTGGAGGATTCGGTGTAGATAGTTCTTTCTTGTCAAAAAAGTTTGAACACGCTGTTTATGTTGAGCAACAAGAAGAACTTTGCAAGATTGCCACTCACAACTTCGAAGTTCTCGGACTTAAGAACATCGAGACAGTACATGCCGACGCCGTAGAATATCTCAATGAGATGTCGCCCGTCAGCGCTATTTATATCGATCCCGCCCGACGCAACAAACAAGGAGGAAAAGTTTTTGCGCTATCCGATTGCGAACCAGATATTACAGAAATTATCGACCAGCTTCTCGATAAAGCTCAGAAGGTATTGGTAAAGCTATCTCCGATGCTTGATGTAGGTATGGCATTGCAGCAAATGAAAAATGCGACCGAAGTACATATCATTTCTTCCAACAACGAATGTAAGGAACTACTGCTATTGCTAGATAGAGAACAACATCCTTCGCCTTCCATTTATTGTATTAATATTAATAAGACTTCCGAGCAATCTTTCTCATTCAATAAAGACGAAGAATCGGCAGCCGAATGCGAGTATACTTCTACTTTGAGAACTTTTCTTTATGAACCGAATACTTCTGTTCTCAAAGCGGGCGCATTCAAAATAATAGGGAGCCGTTTCAATCTGTACAAGCTGAATCCCAATAGTCATTTGTACACTTCGGACGAACTTATCTCCAATTTCCCTGGAAAAGTATTCCGTATTACCGACCATACTTCTTTCAATAAAAAGGATTTGCATAGTTTCCTTTCTGATATGAAAAAAGCAAATATTGTGGTCCGCAATTTCACAATGACCGCTGTCGAACTTCACAAGCGGTTCAAGTTGGCCGATGGCGGCGACGATTATCTTTTTGCCACGACACTAGAAAATGGTCAACATACGATAATTAGAGGTGAAAAATTGCAGTTTTAAAATATCTTGACGTGATATTTAAATAATAAACTTTATCTTTGCGTAAAATATTATATAATAAAGGTATGTCAGTAATTATCAAAAAAGTCGAGACTAAGCGAGAACTAAAGAAATTTATCCGCTTCAACTATTTCATGTACAAAGACAACCCATATTCGGTACCCGATTTATTCGACGATATGCTCAATACTTTCAACAAGAAGAAAAATGCCGCCTTCGAATTTTGCGAAGCGGATTATTTCATGGCCTATAAAGATGGGAAGCTCGTTGGACGTGTGGCTGCAATTATCAACAACAGAGCCAATGAGAAATGGGATACCAAAACGGTCCGTTTCGGTTGGATCGACTTCATTGATGATTTGGAGGTTTCGAAAGCACTTATCGATACAGTAGAGCAATGGGGCAAAGAACGTGGCATGGAGAAGGTGCAGGGGCCGCTTGGTTTTACTGACTTTGACGCCGAAGGTATGCTGGTAGAGGGGTACGACCAACTGAGTACCATTGCTACAATCTACAACTATCCTTACTATGTAGACCACATGAATAAACTCGGTTTCGTAAAAGATGCCGACTGGGTAGAATACAAAATATATATTCCAGATGCTATTCCCGAGAAGCACAGACGCATTTCAGAGATAGTGATGAAGAAGTATAATCTTCATATCAAAAAATATAAATCGGCTAAGAAAATATCTAAAGAGTATGGTGAGGCTATCTTTGAGTTGATGAACGAAGCATATAGTCCACTTTACGGATATTCTCCTTTGACACCTCATCAAATCAAACAATATATCAAAATGTATCTTCCGATTGTCGATTTGAAGATGGTCACTTTGATTACCCAAGATGATGGCACACTTGTCGGAGTAGGTCTTTCAATGCCTTCGCTATCTACCGCATTGCAGAAAGCTCATGGCAGATTGTTGCCTTTTGGATGGTATCATCTACTCAAATCGTTGTTCATCAAACATGCCAAGGTTTTGGAGCTATTGCTGGTGGCTGTCAAACCGGAATTTCAGAACAAAGGTGTCAATGCACTTCTATTCTACGATTTGATTCCTGTTTATCAGAAGATGGGCTTTATCTATGCCGAAAGTAACCCCGAATTGGAATTGAACGGAAAAGTTCAATCGCAATGGGAATATTTCAAATCGGAACAACACAAACGTCGCCGCGCTTTTGTAAGAAGTATTAAATAAAATATGGAAGAGAACGAAAATATCATTGAAGAGAACAACGAACTCAAGACCAATTATACCGACGAGAGTATAAAACATCTTAGTGATATGGAGCACGTCCGTACCCGTCCCGGTATGTATATCGGGCGTTTAGGTGACGGTTCTCACCCCGAAGACGGTATCTATGTCTTACTCAAAGAGGTTATTGATAATAGTATTGACGAATTTCGTATGGGATTCGGCAAACGACTCGAAATAGATCTTGAAGACAATCTTCGGGTCAGCGTCAGAGACTATGGCCGAGGCATTCCTCAAGGTGCGATGATCGATGCTGTGAGTATGCTGAATACTGGCGGTAAATACGACAACAAAGTTTTTAAGAAAAGTATCGGCCTGAATGGTGTTGGTGCGAAAGCTGTCAATGCACTCAGCTCTTTCTTCGAAGTACGAAGCTATAGAGATAAAGTGGTGAAGACAGCGACTTTTTCTAAGGGTATATTGCAATCGGAAGAAACGAAAGAAACCGAAGAGGAAGATGGAACATATATGTATTTCGAACCCGATAATACCTTGTTCAACAACTATTCTTTCCAATCGGAGTTCATAGAAACGATGCTCCGCAACTATACTTATCTGAATACCGGCCTTTCGATTATCTTCAACGGACAGCGAATTATATCTCGTAATGGCCTTGAAGATTTGCTGAATGATAATATGACTTCTCAAGGTCTTTATCCGATTATCCATTTCAAAGCAGACGATATTGAAATCGCTTTCACCCATGCCAATCAATATGGCGAGGAGTATTATTCATTTGTCAACGGACAGAATACAACTCAGGGTGGTACCCATCTTTCGGCATTCAAAGAGCATGTAGCACATACCATAAAAGATTTCTTCAATAAGAATCTGGAGTTCAATGATATCCGTAACGGTATCGTCGGTGCTATCTCGGTCAGTATTGAAGAGCCTATCTTCGAGAGTCAGACCAAGATTAAGTTGGGTTCTACAACCATGTCGCCAGATAAGAACTCTATATCTGTCAACAAGTTTGTGGCCAACTTCATCAACGAACAGCTCGACAACTTCTTGCACAAGAATCCTGATATTGCCGATGCAATGCTTCAAAAGATTCAGGAGTCAGAAAAGGAACGTAAGGCAATAGCCGGTGTCACTAAACTGGCAAGAGAACGTGCCAAGAAAGCAAATCTGCACAACCGAAAACTTCGTGACTGCCGTATTCACTTGAACGATGCTGCCCCAAAGAGTAAAAACGGAGAAGAGAATAGCAAAGACAACGATCCACGTTTTGACAGTTGCATTTTCATCACCGAGGGCGACTCTGCCAGTGGTTCTATCACCAAATGCCGTGATGTCAATACTCAGGCAGTATTCAGCTTGCGTGGTAAACCGCTCAACTCGTACGGACTGACCAAGAAGGTGGTCTACGAAAACGAAGAGTTCAACCTGCTGCAAGCGGCTCTCAATATAGAAGACGGGATTGAGGGACTACGATATAATAAGGTAATAGTAGCAACCGATGCCGATGTCGATGGTATGCACATCAGGCTGTTGATGATTACCTTCTTCCTACAGTTCTTCCCCGATCTGATTAAGAAAGGGCATGTCTATATCTTGCAGACTCCCCTCTTCCGTGTCAAGAACAAAAAAGAAACCCGATATTGCTACTCGGATGAAGAAAGAGTGAATGCCATCAAAATATTGAAACCTTCGCCCGAGATTACCCGATTCAAAGGATTGGGAGAGATTTCTCCCGAAGAGTTTGTTCACTTCATAGGCAAAGATATACGACTCGACCAAGTGAAACTTCGTAAGACGGATGCTGTAAAAGATTTATTGGCATTCTATATGGGAAAGAACACGATGGAACGACAGAACTTCATTATCGACAATCTGGTAGTTGAAGAAGACAAGCCCGAAAGCTTGTTGAGCGACATTGCCTAAACACTATATATAATATGGTAAGAAAAGCAATATTTCCCGGCACATTCGACCCCTTCACTATCGGTCATTTCTCGATAGTAAAGAGGGCACTTACTTTTATGGACGAGATTATTATCGGTATTGGCGTCAACGATAAGAAGCACACTTATTTTCCACTCGAAAAGAGAGTAGAGATGATTAAGAAGCTCTATCGCAACGAGCCCCGCATCAAAGTGGCTTCTTATGATAATCTGACCATGGACTTTGCCGAACAACATGGAGCGAAGTTTATCATCAGAGGAATCCGTACCGTCAAAGATTTCGAATACGAAGAGACCATTGCCGATGTGAACCGAAAGATGTCGGGCATAGAGACAATTCTGCTCTTCACCGAACCCGAACTCACTTCGGTCAGTTCCACCATTGTTAGAGAATTACTAATGTATCACAAAGATATCAGCCGGTTTATTCCGGATGGAATGGAAATATAAAAATAAATAATGAAAAAATTAATCACTGCATGCCTTTTGGCTTTGGTGGCTATAGCTAATGTTACAGCACAGAACTACGACAAAAACGCCATGCGCAAACTACAATTTGCAGAATATGCCATAAGCAATCTGTATGTCAACAAAATTAATGAAAACAAACTGGTAGAAGACGCCATAGTAGGAATGTTGTCAAAGCTCGACCCGCATTCTACTTACGCAGACCCCGAAGAAGTGAAGCTGATGAATGCTCCTTTGCAAGGTAACTTCGACGGTATAGGTGTTCAGTTCCAAATGATTGAAGATACACTGCTCGTCATTCAGCCTGTCACCAACGGGCCTTCCGAGAAGGTTGGTATTCTGGCTGGAGATAGAATCATTGCTGTCAACGATACAGCTATTGCCGGAGTGAAGATGGGTACAGAGAAGATAATGCAACGTCTTCGTGGACCGAAAGGTACAAAGGTGAAACTCACCATCGTTCGCCGTGGCGAGAAAGATCCGCTTTACTTCACCGTTGTAAGAAATACTATTCCTATCTATAGCATTGATGCCTGCTATATGATTGACACCAAAACAGGATATATCCGAATCAGCCAGTTCGCAGCAACAACAGCCGAAGAGTTTATCACTTCCCTCAAAAAGTTGCAGCAACAAGGCATGGTCAACCTGGTGCTCGACCTTCAAGGCAATGGCGGCGGCTATCTGCAAGCGGCAACCGAACTGGCCAATCAATTCTTAGATAACAAAGAACTCATTGTATATACCGAAGGACGCAACTCGCAACGTAGCGATTTCTTTGCCAGCGGAAATGGTATCTTCAAAACCGGTAAGCTCTTTATCCTTGTCGATGAGTTCACTGCTTCGGCTAGTGAAATTGTAACAGGTGCAGCACAAGACTGGGACCGTGCAACAGTTGTTGGTCGCCGTACTTTCGGCAAAGGTCTGGTACAACGTCCTATCGACCTGCCCGACGGTTCGATGATACGTCTCACAGTTGCCCATTACTATACTCCTTCTGGCAGATGTATTCAAAAACCCTACGGCGACAAGATAGATTATGCAGCCGATATCATCAAGAGATATTCTAGAGGCGAGATGCAGAATGCTGACAGCATTCATTTCCCCGATTCTCTGAAACGTAAGACCTTGAAACTAGGCCGTACAGTATATGGCGGCGGTGGCATCATGCCCGACTATTTCGTTCCGGTTGATACAACAGACTACAGCGATTATCTTAGAGAGTTGAGCAATAAAGGTATCATACTGCAAGAAACAGCCAAATTCATAGAGAAGAACAGAGCAACGCTCAAAGCGCAATATCCTACTTTCGAAAAGTTCAGAAAATCTTTCGATATCGAAAAGAGTGGCGCACTCACCGAATTGAGAGCAATGGCAGACAAAGCCGGAATCAAGTTTGTTGAAAAACAATATCAGACGTCACTGTCGTTCATCAAGCTTCAATTAACGGCACTTATTGCCCGAGATCTTTGGGATATGAACGAGTATTTCCAGATTATCAACGACACGAACGAAAGTTTACAAAAAGCTCTTTCATTAATGAATAAGCAAGAAATAGTCAAAAACAAGAAAAAAAAGAAATAAACTAAAGTAAAAGCCCATATTGCTATAGAATAGTAGATAGATTAAAGATTTATTTCTTTAATTACTTGGTCAATCAATCTATTTGTCTTAATTTTGTAGCTATATGGGCTTTTAAAGTGAAATTAATTTAATTCTAAACAATAATAATCTTAAAAATTAAATCATTTATGTGGTTAGTTAATTCATCCGTAGGAAGGAAAGTGGTAATGAGTGTCACAGGTATCGCTCTTATCCTCTTTCTGACATTTCACATGGCGATGAACTTGGTAGCTATCTTCTCTGAGAGAGGATATAACGCAGTTTGTGAATTTTTGGGAGCTAACTGGTATGCCGTAGTAGCATCTATGGGCTTAGCAGCACTTTTCATCATTCACATCATCTACGCTATCTGGCTTACCTTGCAGAATCGTAAAGCACGTGGTTCGGAACGTTATGCTGTTACAGAACGTCCGAAGACAGTAGAATGGGCTTCACAGAACATGTTGGTTCTGGGTCTGATTGTTGTTATCGGTCTAGCACTCCACCTCATCAACTTCTGGTATCGTATGCAGTTCGCCGAACTGGCTAACGACCAAGTATTGGCTTTGGGTGGCGATTTCGCAGATGGTGCCGGACTTATGCACGTTACTTTTGGTAATCCAATCTTCACCATTCTTTATTTAGTATGGTTTGTTGTTATCTGGTTCCACTTGACTCACGGTTTCTGGAGTGCTCTTCAGACATTGGGTTGGAACAATCAGATTTGGATTAAACGTTGGAAATGTATTTCCAATATCTATACTACTATTCTCATGGCTTGCTTTGCTTTGGTAGTAATCGTTATGTTTATCAAGGCTCACCTTTGCGGTGCTGCTTGCATTTAATCTTAAAAAAGTATATACATTATGGCTAACATAGATTCTAAAATACCCGAAGGCCCTTTAGCCGAGAAATGGAGTAATTATAAGGCTCATCAGAAACTTGTGAACCCAGCCAACAAACGTCGTCTTGATATTATTGTTGTCGGTACAGGTCTAGCTGGTGCTTCGGCTGCTGCTTCTCTTGGTGAAATGGGTTTCAATGTACTCAATTTCTGTATTCAAGATTCACCTCGCCGCGCTCACTCTATCGCTGCTCAGGGTGGTATCAATGCTGCAAAGAATTATCAGAATGACGGTGACTC
>DAIUBN010000144.1:0-7604 GCA_036846645.1 Bacteroidaceae bacterium
TCAACTTTTGGCTGCTGTCAAAAAAGTGTTCGAGATATCAGACATTGAAAATAAGGATGGAAATTTTAATATCGAGGAGTGTAGTATTAAGGATATTCTTCATAGCCAGTGGCTCTTGTCCTACGAGGCTGCTATAGAGAAGGGAATAGAATACGTATTCGATAATAAAGATTCGACAATAGACTATCGGTTTTCGACAGATGTTCATCAGTTGACTAAGATTATAGGTTATTTGGTAGAAAACTCATTGAAGTTCACTTCAAAAGGCTCAATTCACTTGGGCTATTATATAGAAAATCAGATGTTGGTGATATACGTAAAGGATACAGGGATAGGAATGTCTAAAAAGTTACAGTTGGCTATTTTTGGACCTTCTGCCAAGGAGGATAATGAAGTTCATGACACTGTCGGTCTAGGATTGATTATTTCTCGGAAGACAATCAGACTTCTTGGTGGTGATATCTTGGTAGAATCCCAACCTGGAAAAGGTTCTACTTTTTTTATAAAATTGCCATATCGGTATTCTTAATTTACTCTTTTGACGATTTATTTATATATCAGTAATACAATTTAGTGCGTTGATTTTGATATTATTAGAAAGATAATTATATTCGCATAATTAAACAAGATTACGATTGCGTATTGTTGATATAATATATCGTTTTCTACTGTCGACTTTATTGTTGTTGTTGCCAGTGCAAATACTTATCGCTCAGAACAATCCGTTCAAGATTGACGATGAATTGTATAAGTATTATGACAGATGTGTGCATCTGGTGAAACAGCCTAAGGTGTTGAAAATGTGTGATACGCTGATAGTAATGTCAAAGAAGAAAGGTGATATAAAAGCGCAGTGCTTGGCTTATGCTTTGCGTGGAGATTATTTTTACTACAATCAGGATCTCAAGAATCTGCTTATCGAGAAGAAGAAAACGATAGGTTTTGTATCCAAAACTCCTTTCAAGCAATACATATTTTCTATCTGGAACCGTGTCATTGCATATTATCTCATGAGAAGCATGCTCGATGAAGCACTTGTCGAAGTCAAAAAGTATCAGGCAGAGGCTCTGCGTCTCAACAACGCCTATGGTATTGGATTTGGCTATAAAAAGCTCTCTGATCTATATTCTAGAATGGGGTATTCCAAATTGGCTCTTACCGAATTGCATAATGCCGAGCGATATTATCAAGAAAACGGGATGCAGAGAGAGTTGTACAACATCTATTCGGCCATAGCCAATGCTTATTTGAATGATAGTCAATTGGACGAAGCCAAACGATATTATCTGCTTGCACTGAACAATTCACCATTAGAGCAATCCAAAGGCGCACTCTATGTCCCTTTGATGCGTATCTATCTGCAAAGCAATGATATAAGAGAAGTCGAGAAATATAGAGATTTGTTGGAACGATGGAAAAAACAATACTCGCTCACCGAATTATCTCAAAATGCCGAGATTAAGTTTTATGCCGATTATTATATGCTGAAAAAAGATTATCAGAAAGCTTTAGTGTATTGTAATCAGATTGGTACGTTCGAGAAATATTTATATTTGTCGCTTGCATATCGAGGATTGCAAGATTATAAAAATGCTTATCAAGCAAGTGCAGAATATTTTAGGCTATATAGTAATGAAACGCAAAAATCTCAGCGTGAATCGATAGCTGAGAATTCGGCTAAATTCAATAACGAACGTATTGAGAAAGAGAAGAGCTTGCTCGAACTGAAAAATACGCAATTAATGGTCGCTCAACTCCGCTCTCGCGAACAGTTCTTGTCTGTCGACAGGGTTCGCCATTTGTTGGCTTTGTCAAATGCAAGGCTCGAATTGAACAACAAGGACTTGGCCTTGCAACGCCAGAAGGCTGATTATGCCAAACAGAAGGCGGAGGTAGAAAGACAGAAAGCGGAAGCTCGTCATCAGGCCGCACTGAAATTGAACGAACACCAGAAAGTAAGGTCCAATTGGATATATGCTATCGCTATTATCTCTTTTTTGTTGCTCTTGTCGGTTTCATTGCTCGTTTATGCAATGATGCGTCGTCGTGCAGCTCGCAGTCTAATGTTTGAGGTACACCGTGCCAATAGGGCTCGAAGTGAAGCAGAGAAGGCTAAGGTGGAATCGGAAAAACTGCGGGTTGAGGCAGAGGAAGCCAGAGCTGAGGCAGTAAAAGCCGATCAGATGAAGACTTTGTTCATTCAGAATATGAGCCATGAAATACGTACTCCTCTTAATGCGATTGTCGGTTTCTCCGATTTGCTTAGCGATGATGCTATGAATATCGATGCTGCGCAGAAACATGAATTTGTCAAGCTGATTCACGAAAATACGAATCTGCTCACTATGCTCATTGATGATATTCTCGATTTGTCGAAACTGGAGAGTGGGGGACTGGGTAATCTGCATATCGAAAAGATAAATGCTACCGATATTTGTCATCAGGCTATCGAACCGATAAAAGTTAAGATGAATAAAGGTGTGCAACTTATTTCTGAACTTCCTTCCAATGATATTATTATTGAGACAGATGGCTCTCGTACAATACAGATATTGCTCAACTTATTGCTCAATGCCTGCAAGTACACCGAGAAAGGATACATCAAACTAGGAGTCAGTTCGGAAGATGGAAAGGCTGTTTTCATTGTCGAAGATACGGGGTGTGGCATTGCTCCCGAGAATGCCGAACTGATATTTCAACGCTTTGTGAAACTCAACTCCTTCAAGCAAGGCACCGGTCTCGGACTGAGTATATGCAGGGCCTTGGCAGAGTTGCTGAATGGTGAAGTGAAGCTAGATACCACTTATACAGGTGGTGCCCGTTTTTTGCTTATCTTGCCTTTGTCTATTTCCCAATAGATTGTATTTTTCGTCTCGTTGCTTTCGATATCTCCAGATACATATATTGTCTGTTGTTGGAATGGATGAATTTGCTGTGTGCCATAAACTTGTTCATGGCATATTCTTTCGACTTTTCGAAGGTGAGCAGCGACATCTCGTTCTGCGATTTGCCTACGCTGGTTGAGTCGAGTTTCTCTTCGGGAAAGAAATCATCAAGGTCAACATCGCCTATCATTGTTGTCTCAAGATAGTTGGCTTTACGGTGGCTATGGTCGGTGTAGTAGCCCACAAACATATGGCCGGGTATTCTTACCAGTATCGGGTCTATATTGATGGCACGGAGCAGTGAGGCGAAGAGCACACTTCCGTCTACACAGTTGATTTGTGATGATTTCAGTGCATCGTCGAAGGTACGCACTCTTTGTGAGTACACCACATTGCTCGACAAGCTGCTGTAAGATATCGAGCTATAGCGAAACTTACGCTTTTGCAGTACGTTCCACAGGGCGTACACTTGTTTGTCTACCATTCCCGGCTTGCGGTTCTGGTAGCCCGAAAAGCGGTTCACGATGCGGGTGTTGAGGGCTTCTCTCAGAATATGATCAATCAGCGGATTTTCTTCGTTGACGTATGCTGCAAAGAATTCGTATGTATTATGGTACCGGTTGTCGCGCCCCATGTAGCCTATCAGGCATTCGTTGATGCTGCGCACCGAGAAAGTCCGTACCCGCTGGCCCACATCCTTGCCGTTCACTTCTACTTTGATGGCCACACTTATCGGCTCTGCCTGGTCATTTTTGCGCAGTGCCTCATAATTCCATATAATATCGGGGTAGAGGGTGTAGTCTGTCTTTTTGCGAGGTAATACAAACTCTGATACCGATTGGCGGAAGAAAGGTGTTTCGCTCACTTCAATACGCACCCGGCTATTCGGAGTGGGCGACATCAGCTTGATAGAAATCACAGATTTCGGGTTGCCCAGATACGGCGTTTCGGAAGGCAGTATGATATTGCTGTCGGTGGTGGCGGTAGATAGTATGGCCGATGGAAAGATATTGCCGCCAAGGTCGTCGGTGATTTCGAAGTCTTTGGCAGACAGGAGGGTCTTCCATAATAATGTAGCTCCAAGTATGATTAATGCACTGATTCCCGCAACGATTACTATCTTTTTATTTCGAGCAATATGATTCAAATTTGCCATGATTCTTAATCCGCTTTTTATATATTCTGCAAAAATACTATATTTTTTGTTCTTATATATTGGTATGCCTCAAAAGATTGGCATAATTGATACAGATTAATTAATAAAAGTATTGCAGCAAAAAAGAAATAGTATTGTAATCTGTCTCTCAAATTTTTGCCGTATCTTCGTCGTGCAATTAAAACATATAATTCAATTAAAACAGCGTATTATGGAAGAATTTGTAAAGCGTAATATAGGTCTTGTGGCTCACGATGCCAACAAGAAGGATTTAATAGAGTGGTGCGTATGGAACTCTAACAAACTCATCGGCCATAAGTTTTATTCTACCGGCACTACCGGCAAGCTCATCTCTGAAGCATTGAAGAAGAAACATCCCGAAGTAGAGTGGGATTTCACCATACTCAAATCCGGTCCGCTCGGTGGCGACCAACAGATGGGTTCTCTCATCGTAGAGGGCAGCATCGACTATCTGTTCTTCTTTACCGATCCAATGACTATGCAGCCTCACGACTCTGATGTCAGGGCACTTACCCGTCTTTGCAGTGTAGAGAATGTGGTACTCTGCTGCAATCGTGCCACTGCCGATCATATTATCTCCAGTCCGCTATTCCAAGATGCCGACTATGTGCGCATTCGTCCCGATTATTCATCCTATACCAATCGTTTTGCCAACAAGCCGGTGGTAGAAGAAGCTGTTAAGTCGGCTAGCGAACGCCAATGAGCAATATACTTCAACAAGCTCCGGTTTTTAAAGATACAAAGCCCCACTACGACTTGCTTGATGGCCTTCGTGGTGTAGCGGCTCTTCTTGTGATATGGTATCATGTGTTCGAGGGCTATGCTTTTGCCGGAGGCAAGGCTGTGATAGAAGGTATCAATCATGGATACTTGGCTGTCGACTTCTTCTTTATTCTCTCCGGTTTTGTTATCGGCTATGCCTACGACGACCGTTGGAAGAAGGGCTTCACCATGAAAGATTTCTTCAAACGTCGTCTCATCCGTCTTCATCCTATGGTCATCATGGGAGCAGTGATAGGTGTCATCACTTTCACCATTCAAGGTAGTGTGCAGTGGAATGGAACCCACATCGCTACTTCGATGGTGATGTTGGCTCTGCTTTGTGCCATGTTTTTTATTCCTGCCACCCCTGGAGGATGCTACGAGGTGAGGGGCAATGGCGAGATGTTTCCACTCAATGGTCCCTCGTGGTCGTTGTTCTTCGAGTATATCGGCAACATACTCTATGCAGTGCTCATTCGCCGTCTGTCTACCAAAGCGCTTACGGTGCTGGTTGTATTGCTGGGTGCCGCATTGGCATCGTTCGCTATATTCAACGTGTCGGGCTATGGCAATATCGGGGTAGGGTGGACGCTCGATGGAGTCAACTTCCTTGGTGGAGCTCTGCGTATGCTTTTCCCGTTCTCCATGGGTATGCTCTTGTCTCGTCATTTCAAACCGGTGAAGGTGAGGGGTGCTTTCTGGATATGTACGGCTGTGCTGTTGCTCTTGTTCTTCGTACCTTATATTAGTGCTGCCGGCACACTTTGTTTCAATGGCATCTATGAAGTTTTTTGTATCATCATCGTGTTCCCCATTCTGGTGTGGCTGGGTGCCTCGGGCACTACAACCGATGCCACATCTACCCGCATCTGCAAGTTCCTGGGCAATATATCTTATCCTCTCTACGTAGTTCACTATCCATTCATGTACTTGTTTTATGCCTGGCTCATCAAGAACAAACTCTATACTTTTGGCGAAACCTGGCAAGTGGCGGTGTGTGTCTTCGTATGGAATATCCTCGTTGCCTATCTATGCCTCCGGTTCTACGATATTCCTGTTCGCAGATATCTAGCAAGGTTTTTGAGTACTAAAAAAGGAAAATAGAACATAATCTCCGTTATTAGTTTCCTTTTCACTTTCCTCTTATTATTACCTTTGTGCTATAACAAAAGAAACGAGGAAAATGAAAAAATTACTTTTGTGTTTGCTACCTCTGTTTTTAGTGGCATGCGACGGCTTGTTCGATTACCATCCCTACGATGTACATTTCGATGGAGAGAGTGGTATCAATGCTATAAATATTGCAAAGATAGAAAATGCTTGTCTTGGCAAGGACACTATCCGAGTGGCTTTTATCAGCGATACTCACAATTGGTATACCGAAACCAAATTGATGGTCGAAGACATCAACAAACGAGGCAATATTGATTTCGTGATACATGGTGGCGACCTTACCGATTGTGGCACTACAAAAGAGTTTGTATGGCAGCGCAACGTCTTGTCTGGTCTTACCATGCCCTACGTGGCATTGATAGGCAATCACGATTTCTTAGGTACGGGCGATGAAGTATATGCACAGATGTATGGCGACCCCGATTTTAGTTTCATCGCATCGAGAATCAAATTCGTTTGTCTCAATACCAATGCTACAGAGTATGATTATCTGGCAGCTGTGCCCAATTTCGACTTTATGGAAGAACAGAGGGTGGTCGATTCTCTTCATTTCGATCGTACTATCATCTGCATGCATGCCCGTCCATACGACGATCAGTTCAATAATAATGTGGCCAAGGCATTCGAATCTTATGTAAGGAGTTTCCCTGGGTTGATGTTCTGTATCAATGGTCACGAGCATCAGCTATTGAAAGAAGAAATCTACAAAGACGGAGTGATTTATTATGGTGCCGATTGTGCTGAGCATCGCAGCTACTTGTTGTTTACTATTACCAAAGACAGTTATGAATATCAGGTTATTAATTTTTAGTCTCTTTTGCTTCTCGTTGCCTGCAACAGCAATGGCAGATGTTCGTACCGATACATTGTCTGCCAAAGATTCTATACGGTTGGCACGATACGAGAAGAAATTAAATAGATACGTTGCCAGATGGAATGTGCTCATTCCTACACAGAGTATTTTTCAATATGCCGGTAATATGGGACTATTTTCTATTGGTGTAGGTTGGAATTACGGACGTCATAAACAGTGGGAAACCAATCTCCTTGTAGGATACCTCCCTAGATATCGCAGTGCCAGGTCTAAAATAACGATGACTCTGAAAGAAAACTATATTCCTTGGAGAGTGCCCTTGGGCGAACTATGGGTATTCGAGCCCCTGACGTGCGGTTTGTATCTGAATACTGTCTTCGGCAACGAATTTTGGGGGCGTCAACCCAAAAGGTATCCTTATAAATACTACGAGGCACTCTCTACAGAAGCAAGAATCAATGTATTTCTAGGTGAAAGAATAGGAATCAAGATTCCGAAAAACAAGCGTAAATTTGTAAAAGGTATCACTCTCTTTTATGAATTAAGCACTTGCGACCTCTATATCCGTTCCATGATACAAGACAGCAACGTGAAACTATGGGATATCGTGGGCTTATCTCTCGGAGTGAAGTTCCAATTCTTGTGATATTAGGCATTAAAAAGTTAATAGCTAGGGAATATTAAACGAAATTTCCTCTTTATCTTTCTCCCCAATCGTCCTTATCTTTCTTCCGAAATATCAGGACGTTTCAGTAGAAAGATAGAGATGAATATTCCAAACTATGTGTAGTTA
>DAIUBN010000145.1:0-7514 GCA_036846645.1 Bacteroidaceae bacterium
GCTTGGCGAACCCGCAACTTCTATCAACCGTAATTATCTTAAGCTGAAATCGGAGTTGATACCTTATACTTATAGCATCGCCCGCCAGGCTGTAGACGGTCTGCCTATCATCAGAGCGATGTTCTTGCAGCAACCCAACAAATATACGTTAGGCAAATCGACCGAATATCAATATATGTACGGTCCGTCGCTACTCGTGGCTCCTATCTATCAGGAGACGAAAGTAGACAAAGACGGCAACGATATCCGCAATGGTATCTATCTGCCCGAGGGACGCTGGATCGATTATTTCTCCGGCGAGACTTTCGAAGGCAATACCATTCTTAACAACTATGCCGCTCCGCTATGGAAGCTTCCGCTATTTGTTAAAGCAGGAGCGATTATTCCGATGACGAATGCCAATAATCATGTCGGCGAAATCAAGAAAGACCATCGTATCTATGAGGTCTATCCTTCGGGAAAGACAAACTTCACCGAATATGATGACGATGGCGTGTCTGAAGCTTATCTCTTGGGTAAGGGTGCGACAACACTTATCGAACAACAGGCAACGGGCAAACAGGCCGTGGTGACGATTTATCCTACAAAGGGAGAATTTGATGGCCAGTTGAAATCCAAATCTACAGAAGTGAGAATCAATGTCACAGCCCGTCCACAGTCGGTAACGGCTACGATCGGTAAAGCAAAAGTGACATTGGCAGCTGCTCAGTCGAAAGCCGACTTTGAAAGTCGTCAGAATGTATATTTCTACGATGCAGCCCCCAATCTCAATCAGTTTGCTACCCCAGGAAGCGAATTTGCCAAGACGGTGATTACGAAGAATCCGATGGTATTGGTGAAACTGGCACCAACAGATATTACAAAGAACACCGTTCGCGTGACGGTGAATGGCTATGTTTTTGCTCCTGCCAATCAGCAGAAGCTGACTACGGGTGCACTGACCGCTCCAACAGGTGTGAAGGTTGCTGATGAGGCCTATTCGCTTACTCCTTCATGGGACAAGGTGGCGAATGCCGATTATTACGAGATACTCTTCGAAGACAATACCTATACCACGATTAAAGACAACAGTCTGCTGTTCGACGGACTCACTCCGCTTACCAAATATGCATTCAAAATCAGAGCGGTGAACAAGAGTGGCGTTTCCGATTGGACAAGCGTAGAAGCAACCACCAAGACCAACCCGTTGGAATTTGCTATCCACGGTATTCGTGGCGAGGTGACATGTGCCGATCAGGAAGGTTTCGAGGTTTCTCATCTCTTCGACTTTGCCGAGTCGGGCGATATCTGGCACACGAAATATCGTGCCAATGCGATACCTTTCGATATGACGATAGACCTTCGCAGTACCAATACGATTTCGCGCTTCGATTATCTGCCTCGTCCTGATGCCGGAAATGGTACCTTGCTCAAAGGAACAGTATCTTATAGTGCAGACAAAATCAATTGGACCGATGCCGGAGCATTCAACTGGGCAGCCGACGGAACCACCAAATCTTTCGAATTCAAGAATCATCCGACAGTACGCTATATCAAGCTATCTGTAACAGAAGGCCGCAATAACTATGGCTCTGGTCGCGAACTCTATGTATTCAAAGTGCCGGGCACAGCAACGTCTTATCCGGGCGATGTGAACAATGACGGCAAGATTGATATCAACGACCTCACTTCGTACACCAATTATACCGGTCTACGCAAGGGCGATCCTGATTTCGACGGCTACATCAGTGGTGGCGATATCAATCATAACGGACTCATCGATGCATACGACATATCTGTAGTTGCCACACAGCTTGAAGATGGTGTCAATACAGAAAATGCTCAGAAAGTGGGTGGTAGTATAACGATTAGTGCAGATAAGGAGTCGTACAAGAAAGACGAAGAAGTGAGAATCACAGTGAAAGGCACCGATCTAAGCGGCGTCAATGCACTAAGTTTCGCTTTGCCATACGACCAGCAAGACTACGAATTTGTCGGCATCGAGCTGCTCAATATGAAAGAGATGATGAATATGACTTACGACCGTCTGCATAAGACCGGCGATAAGGTACTATATCCTACCTTTGTCAATGTAGGCGACAAACCAGTATTAGAAGGTACTTCCGATTTGTTCATCATCAAGATGAAAGCCAAGAAGAAAGTAAAATTCGAACTCAAAGCAGGAAACATGCTGCTGGTGGACAAAATGCTGAATAGTAAGGAATAGATATAATACGCACGATATAGTAAAAAATCTGCGTTTTCTGCGTAATCTGCGAGAAACATGAATTTTTATGATTCTCCTGCGATGTTGGGCTTTTCTCTCGCAGATTGCGCTGATTTCGCCGATTATTTATTTTAAGCTCCCAACTTTATGCTCTATTTAAGCAGATAGCTATACGCTACGCAGATTAGAAATGTATTGCTAATCACTCTCAGTAATCGAGGTAACTGTATCTGCGTAGCGAAAAGAGCGCATCTGCTAGAATTAGCGAGATAAAAGAACAGGAATAGATGTTTCGAATAGTTTATTCTGCGTTTTCTGCGTAATCTGCGAGAGACCTGAATTATATTAATATATGCATTATTGATTTCAAAAGAAAGAATGTGCAAAAGCAATAAATAAGGATAAACTTATACTAAGTAAAATTTAATTTGTAGTTTTGCAGAAACTAAAAAGAATCTAATATGAATGAAAATGATATATCCTATCAAATACGTGGAGCTATATTTAATGTTTATAATACGCTTGGTCCAGGGCTGCTTGAAAATATCTATGAGGCAGCTTTAATTTATGAATTGAAAAAAAGAGGTTGCAAAGTGGAGTCTCAAGTCCCGGTAGCAGTTAAATATGATGGTGTGCTCTTAAATGTGAACTTTCGCATAGATTTATTAGTCAATGATAAAGTCATTCTAGAGTTGAAATCTGTTGAAGATGTGAAAGATATACATCTAAAACAAATTCTTACCTATTTAAAACTGACCCATATCAAGCTTGGACTTCTTGTAAACTTCAATACAGATAAGATTCAAACATCTATTTTTAGGGTAGTAAATGGACTGTAATCTATAAACCTAATAGAGCTCTCGGAAATTCCGAAAGCTCTATTCTTAATCATCTCTTATCAAGTACGCCGAAGCTTTCCCATTTGGTTTGTTCGAAGTAGCCTTTTACTACTCGTTTGACATCCCGCATGGCATCTTTTACTTCGATCAATTTCTGATTGGCTTCTGCAGCTTTCAAACTAGTCTGCTCACGAAGTGCTTCGACTTCTTTGTTCATCTCGGCAGCAGCTTTGGCGGCATTTTCCAAATCGGAGAGCTGATTGAGTGTGATACCGTGGCTCTTTACCAAGTCGTAATTTTTTCTCATTCCGGCAACTAGCATGTTGGCTTTTTGTACTTGTTCTGAATAAACTTTTGATATAATTAGTCCTTAATTTGATTAACAAGCGGGTTTAGCGTGTCCCTTGCAAAGCACGATTACAATACAAAGTTAACCCAAAAATCGACTTTAGGAATTGCCGTTTTCACTTAAAAATAATCAAATTTCGAACCTGTTTTTTATAAGGCCGATATAGCCTATAAGGCTTATGGGGCGAATACAATCTCTCTGATAGAGGGCAATCTCTCTAATAGAACTTGCTTATTCGAGAAACTATTCTTACTTTTGTGCTATCAATCAAACAGACAGAGCCCATGATATTTGTTCGCGATAAAGGAAGAATGTGTAACAACCTCTTGCAGTATGGTCACCTCTATGCTTGGGGACGCGAACATGGGCGCTCTACCATGTCGATGCGATTTGCTTACAAATATCCGTATTTCCATATCTGCAAGACAGCCCATCATAATTTTGCGACGTATCTCTTTGCCAAATACGCTGCTAAGTGGAAGCTGATACCCACCGTGAGTTTCAATGAAGAGAATGCCGATACCAGTGTGCAGCAATCAGAGATGCTACATCATTCGATGATTCTGGCTGAGGGCTGGTATGCCCGTTTTCCCGAATTGTTTATCAAATACAAGGAAGAGATCAAACAACTGTTTGCATTTCTGCCGCCGATTACAGCCAAGATAGAAACAGAACTATCTGTTTACGGCGAAGATACACTGTTGCTTGGTGTACACATCCGTCGAGGCGACTATGCCACCTGGCAGGGAGGTAAGTATCTCTTCGACGATGCACAATATCTATCTATCATACGGCAGTTTATCGCACTACATGCCGATAAGAAAGTGGAAGTGTTTATCTGCGGAAATGATCCGAAACTGGATCGGCAACAGTATATAGATGTCTTGGGAGCAACTGTACATTTCCCTTGTGGCAATCCAGGTGAAGATATCTGCCTGCTCTCGCATTGCGATTATCTGATTGGAGCACCTAGTACATTCACGCTAGTAGCCTCGATGTATCATGATACCCCTCTGTACTGGATAAAAGATGCCAGTGCCCCACTTTTGATTTCCTCATTCGGATATTTCGACGATTTGTTCAGAAAAATCATATAAGGGAATGAAACTTGTTTTGATTATTTCATTGAAAACACTATCTTTGCAAATATAAACAGTAGAGTAAAATTATGTATAATAAGAAAATATCAGATTCGTTTGTAGGAGACCCTTCTAATGTCGTTCAAACGTTTCCAAAATTTGATATTAAACTGCTTTGCTGCAGATGCTGGTGGTTGAAGAATTGGGAATATACTCAATTGTCTTTCCCTTTTTGGCGCTTGTATCACAATTTTCAGGAAGGTGCCTTTATTAGATGGCACGGCAAAGTTATTCCTTTGAGCCCTGATCATATATATCTTATTCCTCCTTATACCGACTATTCGACTTATATCGGTGACCACAAGATTCCTTTGGGCGGCTGCAATCTGACTGGTGGATGCACCATGACAGAGGGAAGCGAAGGCATTGACAAACTAGTAGAAGAAGGAGCTGTAGTGCATCTGTTTATACATTTTGTGATAGATAATATCGAAGGAAATTGTACCCAAGGTATTTACGAATTCCCTTTGACGGATAAATCGAGAGAACTGACGGCGCGTATTAGCGAAGCTCTGATGAATGATAATACGACGATTCAAGCTGTGACTTATCTCGAAATCAATGCCTTGATATATGGTTATCTTTGTAAATTTCCCCATCAGTTGTGGAACATGGATACTTACGATAGCAGAATATCGAAAGTGACCAATTATATATCTAAACATCTCGACGAATCTCTTACCAATGAAGTGCTGGCTTCGGTGGTTTATCTCACTCCAAATTCGCTGGCAAGATTGTTTAAAGATGAGGTAGGCGTCACTCTTCAGAGTTATATTCGCAAGCAACGCATCGATTATGCCTGCTCTTTGTTTCTACATACCGACTTGTCGATAGACGAAGTGGCGTCGAAAATCGGTTTCTCCAACAGATATCATTTTTCAAGAGTCTTTCATAAAGTAACGCATAATACACCTGCAAAATACCGTAACAACTATTCTATGTGACGATGAAAATCATGAAATAGCAGGCAGAATTGGTATTTCGGGAACTATTGTCAACTCTATCTGTATTATGGCTATCGGGTGAGGGCGTGATATACTATACCTTTGCATCAAGAAAAATTAATAAGGATATGGCTATGAACAATTACGATGCTATTATTATCGGTTTCGGCAAGGCAGGCAAGACACTTGCTGCCGAATTTGCGAAGAGAGAAATGAAAGTTGCTATCATCGAACAGTCGGACAGAATGTATGGTGGCACATGTATTAATATTGGTTGCATACCTACTAAAACACTGGTGCACCAGGCTAAACTCGCTTCTGCGAATAAAGATGCTGACTTTGAACAGCGTGCCGAATTTTATCGTCATGCGATATCGATTAAAGATAATGTGACAGGCATGCTTCGCAATAAGAACTATCATAATCTGGCAGACAATCCTAATGTGACGGTATTGACCGGGAAGGGCTCTTTTGTATCGGGTGATACGGTGAGTGTGAGCAATGCCGAAGGAACCATCGAATTGCAATCTCAGCATATCATCATCAATACGGGTTCGCAGACCGTCATTCCACCTATCAAGGGTATAGAAAACAATCCATCTGTATACACCAGTACCTCTATCATGGAAATGGCAACTTTGCCCAAGCGAATGGTGATTATCGGTGGTGGATATATCGGATTGGAGTTTGCTTCTATGTATGCCTCGTTCGGTTCGGAAGTGACTGTGCTAGAGAGTTATCCTATTTTGATAGGGCGTGAGGACCGAGATATTGCAGATAGTGTGAAGGCTGCTCTGGAAAAGAAAGGAATAAAATTTATACTCAATGCCAAGGTGAAATCGGTAGACGGTGCAACAGTTCATTATGAAGATGCTGTTTCGGGCAATGCTTTCTCGCTTGATGCGGAGGCCATATTGCTGGCTACGGGTCGCCGTCCCTACACCGAAGGACTCAATCTGTCGGCTGCCGGTGTGGAGACCGATGAACGCGGTGCTATCAAAGTGAACAGTCATCTGGTAACAACCAATCCAAATATCCGCGCCGTGGGAGATGTGAAAGGGGGATTACAATTTACATATATCTCGCTCGACGATTACCGTATAATTCGCGAAGACCTCTTTGGTGACGGGCATCGTGAACTCACTGACCGCGATCCGGTTTCGTATTCGGTATTTATTGATCCGCCATTGGCACGTATCGGCATCAATGAGGATGAGGCTACAAAACAGGGATTAGATGTGATGATCAAGAAACTGCCTGTGATGGCTATTCCACGTGCAAAGACATTGGGCGAAACAGACGGTTTGCTGAAGGCTGTTATTGATAAGAAAACGAACAAGATTCTAGGTTGCATGCTGTTTGCTCCCGATTCTAGTGAGGTGATCAATATTGTAGCGGCAGCCATGAAAACCGGTCAGGACTATACCTTCTTACGTGACTTTATCTTCACTCATCCCAGTATGAGCGAAGCTCTTAATGAACTCTTCAGTTGATTATGACGTAATGTAATATCTCCGATGCATCGTGTGATGGACATCGGAGATATGACATGATTTCTATTATTTTACCGTTATTTCGTCGATAAAGAACCAGGAGGGGTGCCCTACACCATAATGCCAGGATGGACATTCTTTGGTGCCTACAACATCAACCTTGATGAATCGGGCGTTGACGGGCGTATCGGACACCGCTTCGATATTGCGAAACAATACTCTGGCATCACGTGACTCTGGTATGTTGATGGTTTGCCAAGAAGTATAGTTGCTGCCATCGGTAGAGTAGGAGTAGCTGACACTCTTGGGCAACAAGATCCATGCCCCAAGTTGATGGAGGAAGTCGCCACCGACACGGTGGAATTGCTTAGGCTCTCCTAGATCGAGTATGAACGAGGCGTCTTTGCCTTCCCAACCAATCCAACTCTCTACAAAGGTTGTGCCTCCATAGAGTCCGTCGGTAAGAGCCGTCTTACCAATTTCCTTGTATTTTTCGGCAGGCTGGGTGAGAAACTTAACGCTCTTATGCAATGCCATATTGCCC
>DAIUBN010000146.1:0-7471 GCA_036846645.1 Bacteroidaceae bacterium
CGGCAATAGCCATTCCGTTGAGAGTGATATCGGCTCCTTCTCCTTCGAGAGTTACAACAGTTGTGTTGCGGGTCTTGCCGTTATAGAGCGTCATGCTATTGAGGTGGACATTGCTCCCTGCTTCTTGGCGGACAAACATATTGCTGATACGAGTTGTTTGTTCGCTGGTTTCTTCTATTTCATAGAAATCCATCACCGAATTCTGACCCGCATAAACTTCTACAACTTGAGTTGCCAAGAAATTCACTTTGTCCATAGAATGGTCGCATATCAACATCCTGGCTTGAGCTCCGTCTTCTAATATAATAAGGAGACGGCGATTCACCATCAGATCGACATCCGAACGGAGCAAGTTGATCAGTTGGATAGGACGTTCGATGACGATGCCTTTCGGTACATAAAGCACTACTCCATCTTGAGCAAACGTTGTATTGAAGGCTGTGACACCATCTTCTTCGGTCTTCGCAAGTTGACCATAATACTTATTGAGTATTTCGGGATGCGATTCTCCAAAATCTTTGAGACTGCCGAAAGTGACGCCATCAGGCAAAGCTACTTTTGGCAGTTTCTTATCGTAGAACATGTCATTCAAAACAAAGTAGAGTGAGGTACTCATGTTGGGTACGTCGCACTTAAAAACATCATCTGTAGTAACCGGTATGTTGACACGGTTGATATTCATTCCGTAGTTCGGTTCGAAATATTCAGCTACATTAGTCCGACGATACTTCTCGAGTTTGTTGGTGGGGAAACCTAGCTTTTTGAAGTCTTCGAAGGCTTTATCGCGCAATTCGTTCATTGCCGGCGCACTGTGCCGACAAATATCTGCCTTGTGCTCACTGAACAGTTCGATATATTGTTGTTCTGCACCCATGACTATTCTTCTCCTAATTCTTTCTTAATCCAGTCGTAGCCTCTCTCTTCGAGTTCAAGAGCCAATTCCGGTCCGGCTGTTTTTACAATTTTACCTTTATAAAGGACATGGACAATATCCGGTTTGATATAGTCGAGCAATCTTTGGTAGTGAGTGATGACAATACAACTTGTATCGGGTGTCTTCAGTTTGTTCACGCCTTCGGCAACAATTCGCAGGGCATCGATATCAAGTCCTGAGTCTGTTTCGTCGAGAATGCTGAGCGACGGTTCGAGCATTGCCATCTGGAATATCTCGTTGCGTTTCTTCTCGCCACCCGAGAAACCTTCGTTCACCGAGCGGTTGGCAAGTTTGTTATCTAGTTCGACAACAGCACGTTTCTCACGCATCAAGTGGAGAAACTCGGTAGCAGTGAGGGGCTCTTGTCCCAAATATTTACGTTTTTCGTTGAGAGCGGTTCTCATAAAGTTGACCATGCTCACTCCTGGTATTTCTACCGGATACTGGAAACTCAAGAAAATTCCTTCGTGACTTCTTTCTTCGGGCTTGAGTGACAGCAGGTCTTTACCGTTGAAAGTGACACTTCCTTTGGTCACTTCGAAAGTAGGATTGCCCACTAGTACACTGCTCAACGTGCTCTTTCCCGAACCGTTAGGACCCATGATGGCGTGAACTTCTCCTTTTTTAATGGTAAGGTTGATACCTTTCAATATCTCTTTGTCGCCGATATTGGCGTGCAAATCTTTTATATCTAACATTATATCTGACATGGCTTCTATTTGTTTTTTGTTGTTTCTATCCAATACTTCCTTCTAGCGATACGGCAAGCAACTTCTGTGCTTCGACTGCAAATTCCATAGGTAGCTTGTTGAGCACTTCTTTTGCATAACCGTTGACAATTAGTCCTACGGCATCTTCGGTAGGAATACCTCGTTGGTTGCAGTAGAATATCTGGTCTTCGTTGATCTTGCTAGTCGTTGCTTCATGCTCTACCACCGCAGTGTTGTTGTGAATGTCCATATAAGGAAAGGTGTGAGCACCGCATTTGTCTCCCAAAAGCAAAGAGTCGCATTGACTATAGTTTCTTGCTCCGTCGGCGCTCTTGTTCACTTTGACCAGTCCGCGATATGAATTCTCACTATGTCCTGCGCTGATACCTTTGCTGACAATGGTACTTCTGGTGTTCTTACCGAGATGAATCATCTTCGTACCGGTATCGGCTTGCTGATAATTGTTTGTTACGGCAACCGAGTAGAATTCGGCCGTAGAATTGTCGCCGGTAAGAATACAGGATGGATATTTCCAAGTGATAGCCGAACCGGTTTCGACTTGCGTCCACGACAGTTTACTATTCTCTCCCTTGCAGTGTCCACGTTTTGTTACGAAATTGTAGATACCACCTTTACCCTCGGCATCACCTGGATACCAGTTCTGAACCGTACTATATTTTACTTCGGCATTATTGCCTACCATGATTTCGACAATAGCAGCATGAAGTTGATTCTCGTCACGCATCGGAGCGGTGCAGCCTTCGAGATAGGAAACGTAAGATTCGTCGTCGGCAACAATCAGAGTACGTTCAAACTGTCCGGTGTTGCGGGCATTGATACGGAAATATGTAGAGAGCTCCATAGGGCAGCGCACTCCTTGAGGAATATAGACAAACGAACCGTCGGAGAAGACAGCCGAGTTGAGTGCTGCGAAGTAATTGTCGCGATAGGGAACAACAGAACCCAAATATTTTTGTACTAAGTCGGGGTGATTCTTTACTGCTTCACTGATAGAGCAGAAGATGATACCCTTTTCAAGCAAGGTACTTTTGAATGTTGTCTTTACAGAAACTGAGTCCATGACGGCGTCAACTGCCATACCGCTGAGTTGGCGTTGTTCGTGAAGTGGAATACCCAACTTATTGAATGTCTTTATCATTTCGGGGTCGAGTTCCTTCTCGCCTTCTTTTTGAGGCGCTTTCTTCGTAGGGTCGGCATAATAAGAAATAGCTTGATAGTCTATAGCCGGAATACGAAGATGAGCCCAGTGAGGCATCTCCAAAGTGAGCCAATACCGATAAGCTTTCAAACGAAATTCAAGCAGCCACTCGGGTTCTTCTTTCTTAGCAGATATCAACCGGATAACATCTTCATTAAGACCGAGCCCGATTACTTCTGTATCGACATCGGTGGTGAAGCCGTATTTGTATTTCTCTTCGGCAATCTGCTTTACTAAATTATTTTGATCTTTTTCTTGCATTATATTTGATTAGAATAAAGTTCGTTAGAACATATTTGGAAGCAAAGATAGTATAAACCGAAAGTAGTACAAAATAAATAAGGCACGAAATTTATTTTTAATGTTGAGGTGCCATTTATCTTGGGTATAGACTGTTTCGTTATCTAAAATTTAGTGGGCGATGAAGAAAAATCTCATTCATATAGAAGATAAAGTTGTAACTTCTATTTATAATATGTATTTGTCTTCAAGAAGAAAAAGTAACTTCTTCTTGAAGACTCATATTATATTTATAAAGGAGTGTAGGAATGCTGATGGTGTCATTCGTTTCCGCTAGGAGTGCTGTTCCCTCCATTTGCTTTGTTTCCTCCACCTTTGACATCGTCATTACTAATGCTCTTCTCGGTCTTCTTGACGTATGTCTCTAGTTTTCCGATTCGTAGACTCACACTGATTCCAAACTTATAGCGGGGCACACTGTTGGAAGTGCGGTACATGAAGTTGGACGAAGATAGTGTGTTGTTTGTCGTGTATCTTTTTCCAAATATATTGGATGCATAGAGTGATACGTTGAGACGATCTTCTTTCAAGAAACTTCTGCTAATGCGGAATGAACTGAAATTGAATCCGCTCGCCTTGCTTTGTAGAGTGTAAATAGGAGTAGAACCTCCGAAATCAGCACCAATATGTAGTTTCCAAGGCATCGTATATTGTATTCCGGTAAAAATACTGCCTGCCCATCCGTAGTTCTTTAGTCCTTGAGCGGGACTGGTGAGATGAACATAATTTCCTCCGAAGTTGGCAAAGATTTGGAATTTAGTAGTTGGATTCCAACTGAAAAATCCACTTAAACTCGTCTGACGACTGCGTCCAATGTTTTGATAGGTTGTATATAGTGCACCTGCTGAAGCGTAATGTTTATTGTCATCAAACCATTCTCCTCCATCTCCTATCAGTCTACTGACTTTCTCTATACCATTATTGTTGAAAGCATGAGAAAGACTTAGATTGAGATTGAATTTCGGACTGAATGAGCTATAAGTCATGCTGAATGAATTGGATTTCTCGCTATCGATATTCGAGTTGCCTTGGCTGATATTCATCGGGTCGGTGTTGTTGAAATAAGGATTCAGGTTCTCTATTCCAGGTCGCATGATTCTCATATTATATTGTAAGCGGATACTTTTCGTATCGCCCAACATCAGACTGGTGGTCACAGATGGAACCAAATCTCCATAGTTTGAAGAAAAATTTGCATCAGAAGGGATGGCACCGGCTAGATACTTTATCTTTTGATGGGTAAATTCGTAGCGTAGTCCAGGCATGACAGCAAACTTCTTATACTTGAAAGTGTAGCTAAGATAGGCCGCTACAATGTCACTTAGATGCTTATAGTTGCTACTTCTGTCGTTCTGATATTCATATTCGGCACTTGTGCCTGTCGCTTGGTATATCTTGTCATCACTAGTGTTGCTACGTAAGATATACTTTATGCCCGTTTCAATTTTATGATTTTTGCCTAATGGATTGGTGTAATCTACTTGAAATGTGTTTTCAGAAGTATGACCCTTATTATGAGAATATGTGTTGTTTAAATAGAAAGATTTTACGATATCTCCACCGGTGTTATCTATGATATTGCTATAAAATTGATGTGAATCGTTAGATGAAGGCATGGTGTTGAGCTTATAAGAAAAGGTGATCATCCGATCTTTATTCTTACTTGAAACGCGTTGGTAGTCGATATTTCCTTCAACATACTTCCAATCTCCTTTATAGTCAGAAGTTGTGTTGTACTGATAGGCTAGTGCATCTCGATTGCTGTTCCACATACTGCTGATGCCAGTATCGTTAGTTTTGCTCCAATTACCGTACAGAGAGACAGATGTAGAAAGCAATCGGAGTGAATCTATTTCATAACTAGCTTCGATGGTACCGTACTGAAGGTTGTTGTGCGAATCGGATTTACTAAAATTGTCGAGATACTTTTGTGTACTCGAATCAAAGTTCTCGCGATAAGTTTCTGTATCCGAAGTTGGCTCTTTCCCATATTCATAGCCATAGTTGAGGCTCATTGTGAATTTGCCTATTTTAGTAATTCCATAAAGGCCAAGTCCATATCCTCTATTGTCCACCTTTGGACTGATTGTGGCGTTGTAGCCTTCCATACCAGTATTCTTTAATGTGACGATATTCAATACTCCGGCTGTGCCTTCGGCATCGTATTTTGCGCTAGGGGAGGTAATCACCTCTATTTTCTTTATTGCAGAGGCAGGCATACTTTTCAAAACGTCTTTTGGATTGTTGCTCATCATGGTATTGGGCTTTCCATTGACATAGATTTTGAAGCTCGAGCTGCCATTCACTCTGATATTATTTTCACCATCGACTGTTACAAGAGGTATTTTACGAAGCATTTCGATAATGGTGTTTGTCTTCGAGTCTGGGTCGGCTTCAATATCGTATGATAGTTTATCGATTTCCATCTTTACCAACGGCTTTTTGGCGACAACTTCTACTCCTTTCAGCATTCTTGTCTCTTCTTTCAGATAAATATTGCCCCAGTTGAATTGTTCGTCTCTACCATTGACTTCGAAATTACGTTCTATCGTTTTTTTGCCAATAGAAGAAATGAGTAGTGTATAGGTGCCTTTTGTGGTAGGAAGTTCTATCTTGAAGTTACCGTTGTTATCGCTCACTGCCATTTTTATAGCCTTCTCTGTCTTGTCACCTTTTTTGATGATTCTCATAGTGACGAAGGGTTCTGTTTGTTTAGTCAGCGAATCGATAAGCACACCTTTGATATACGATTTGGTATTATTATTTTCTTTAGTATTCACTTGCTGAGCACTCAATGATGGTGCTATGGCTAGAAATAACAAGCACGTCAGCAAGAATGTAAAGTGTGATTTTCCTCTCATAACATTTAACTGAATAGTGATACAATAAGAGTTTTATATAGTAAAGATAACTCTCTTTTATTTATTAAACGTCTGTCTTTTCTTTTTTATTTTTCTATGCAGGGCTATTTAACTCATGTTAACTATGCAATGTTCTATCAATATCGTAATGTTTATGTTTATAATGGCTCTTGAGAAGCTCCTTTCTTCTACCTATATTATATGTAGCTCACTCCATTAAAAGATTGCCCTATGTCAGATTGAAAAACAACTGACATAGGGCAATTATTATTTGCGAAGAATATGCTAGAGTTTTTGTTTAACTTCTACTTCTTCGTATGTTTCTAGAATATCACCAGGTCTCAAATCGTTGTAGTTGACCAAACTGATACCGCATTCAAAGTTGGCTCCAACTTCTTTCACATCGTCTTTGAAACGTTTCAAGGCGTTGATTGCTCCGTTGAAGACAACGATACCTTCGCGAACTACACGAGCCTTGTCGGAACGTTTCACTTTTCCTTCTTTCACCATGGCACCGGCTACTGTACCAACCTTGGTGATATGGAATACTTGGCGAACTTCGACAGATGCAGTCACTACTTCTTTAACCTGTGGTTCAAGCATACCTTCCATTGCATCTTTCACCTCTTCTATAGCATCGTAGATGACAGAGTAGAGACGGATATCGACACCTTCTTGGTCGGCCAACCTGCGAGCAGCTGCTGACGGGCGAACTTGGAAACCAATGATAATGGCTTCTGAAGCTGCTGCCAAGGTAACATCAGATTCTGAAATCTGACCAACTGCACCATGAATAACATTGACTTGTATCTGTTCTGTAGAAAGTTTGATGAGTGAGTCTTTCAAAGCTTCGATAGAACCATCCACATCACCTTTCAATACGATATTGAGTTCCTTGAATGTACCAAGAGCGATACGACGTCCAAGTTCATCAAGAGTCAATAACTTCTGAGTGCGCAGTCCTTGTTCACGTTGAAGCTGTTCACGTTTGTTGGCAACTTCACGTGCTTCTTGGTCGCTTTCCATCACATGGAAAGTATCACCTGCTTGTGGAGCTCCGTTCAAACCGAGAATCAATGCCGGTTCTGCGGGACCTGCTTTCTCCAAGCGTTTTTTACGCTCATTGAACATCGCTTTGACACGTCCGTAACTTGTTCCTGCAAGAACGATGTCACCAATCTTTAATGTACCATTAGATACCAAGACTGTTGCTACATATCCACGGCCTTTATCGAGAGATGATTCGATGATTGAACCCGTTGCCTTACGGTTTGGATTGGCTTTAAGATCAAGGATATCTGCTTCGAGAAGCACTTTTTCCATTAATTCTTTAACGCCAAGACCCTTCTTGGCAGAAATATCTTGTGATTGATATTTACCACCCCATTCTTCAACGAGGAAGTTCATACCTGCAAGTTCTTCTTTTATCTTATCAGGATTGGCTCCT
>DAIUBN010000147.1:0-7355 GCA_036846645.1 Bacteroidaceae bacterium
CGCCGTTTACGGTAATCGAGGCCGATGAATATGACCGTTCGTTCCATTGGCTTAGACCTCATATGAGTGTTATTACTGCAACTGATGCAGATCATCTGGATATATACGGCACTTATGAAGCATATCTAGAGAGTTTCGCTCATTATTCAGAGTTGATACAACCTGGAGGTGCACTCATTATTCATGAAGATCTGAAAGTAAAACCAAGAGTACAAGCAGGAGTAAGGACTTTCTATTACTCTCGTGATAAGGGAGACTTCCACGCAGAAAATATACGAATAGCAAATGGCGAGATATTCTTTGATTTTATAGCACCTGATACAAGAATAAATGATATACAGCTAGGTGTACCAATGAGCATCAATATAGAAAATGGTATAGCCGCAATGGCACTTGCCCACCTCAATGGCGTCACTGATGATGAAATCAAAAAAGGCATGCTATCATTCCATGGTGTCGACCGACGTTTCGACTTTAAAATAAAGAACGATAAAGTTGTCTTTCTTAGCGACTATGCTCATCATCCTGCCGAAATCAAACAAAGCATATTATCTATCAGAGAACTATATAAGGATAAGAAAATAACAGCTATCTTCCAACCACATCTCTATACTAGAACAAGAGACTTTTATAAAGACTTTGCTGATTGTCTTTCTCTTCTTGACGAAGTAATATTAACTGAGATTTATCCGGCTCGCGAGAAACCTATACCAGGAGTAACAAGCCAGCTGATTTATGACAATCTCCGCCCAGGAATAGAAAAGACATTATGTAAGAAAGAAGATATCCTGAATATTCTGAAAGATAAACCAATAGAAGTATTGATTACGTTGGGAGCAGGTGATGTAGATAACTACGTGCCTGCAATCACTCAGTTATTACAAAAGAGATAAACTAATAAATAGAATAAACAATACACTTCATGGTAAAGAAGATCTTAATAATCATTTCGATATTGCTGATTATTGCCTATCTGGTAATAGCAATAACGCATTTCAACTTGCAGCCCGATAATATGCGTTGCAAAAAGGTTGAAGTGGTTATAAAAGATACTTCAGATATTGATCTAGTAACTAAGACTGGAGTCATACAGATGTTAGAGCATCAAGGAGTCAAACTAATCGACAAAAAGATGAATGACATTGATACTCATGATTTGGAGGCAAAAGCCAAGCGCTATCCTTTGGTACGCGATGTAGAATGTTATAAGACGCTGAGTGGAAAAGTCAAGATTGTTGTTTCACAAAGAGTACCGGTTCTTCATATCATGAGCCAGTATGGTGAAGACTATTATCTTGATAATATCGGTCAGGCAGTTTCGGTTTTACCATCTGTTATGGCCTACCGCCCTATTGTAACAGGATGTGTTGATAAAAAGTATGCTACCAATTATTTGTATAAGTTAGGTGTCTATCTATACTACAACAAGTTTTGGAGAGCTACAATACAACAAATTAATATACTACCCGGACATAATATTGAGTTAGTTCCTCGAATCGGCAACCATATCATTTATCTAGGGGGAATTATTCATTATACAGAGAAATTGAACAGGTTATTTGAATTCTATAGACAAGGATTGAACAAAGTGGGATGGAACAAATACTCTCGTATCAGTCTAGAGTTCAATAACCAGATAATATGTACAAAAAGAGCTAATGTAATGGCAGCCGACTCAATTAAATAGTAATATAGTATCGTTTACAAATATAAAAGAATAGGAATTATGACAACAAAAGAATTTATTGCAGCAATAGAAATTGGATCTTCCAAGATTGCCGGAATGGTGGGAAGGAAAGACTCGAATGGAAATTTGGAAGTGTTGGCTTATGCAACAGAAGATTCTTCATCTTTTATTCGTAAAGGAATAATTTTCAATATAGACAAAGCCGTTATCGGTGTAAAGTCTATTATCAATAATTTGGAAACATATCTTGACGGATTTACAATCTCTAAGATATACGTCACAACATGCGGGCAATCGTTCAGGGCACTGAAAAATGTTGTAAAACGAGATCTACCGGAGAATGTCACAATTAGCCAAGAGCTAATAGATTCTATCTACGAAGAAGACCGTGCTATAAATCTTCCTGATCTTGACATATTCGAAGTCGTTCCATTAGGTTATCAGATTGGGACAATCAAAGTGATGGATGCTATCGGTGTGATAGGAAACCATATCGAAGGAACATTCCTCAATATAGTAGGCCGTTCTATTATCCTAAAAAATTTGAAACGATGCTTCACTGATACGAAAGTTATAATAGCAGATGACCCTGGCATCACACCACTCATCACTGCCAAATATGTACTTACCGAGAGCGAACGCAGGTTGGGATGTGCATTGATTGACTTTGGTGCAGATACAACAACTGTATCTATTTACCATAAGAATAAGCTCAAATTTATGGTAGTAATCCCTATTGGTGGTTCGAGCATCACTCACGACCTGATGTCGCTCAACATTGACGAAGACGAAGCCGAAGAGCTAAAAGTTCATTACGGCAGCGCAATTCTTGAGCAAAAGAAGGAGGACGAAGAAACAATTCACCTTAGCGAAGAAGGACATTCAGTTAAACTCAGTGAAATCAATAACATCGTAGAAGCAAGAGCTACCGAAATCATTGCAAACGTTTGGAACCAAATAGAACAATCGGGCTATTCTACTCGCCTTGGCTCTGGATTGATTTTTACTGGCGGCGGATCAAACTTACGCAACCTAAGTACAGCTTTCAATAAATTCATTAAGCGCAATCCCAAGATTCGTACTGCACAGCTAGTTTATGAACCATCTATTTCAGGGACTGCTATTCCAACTGACGGGACCATCAATGCACTAATTGGCATGGTACTTGAGGGCACAGAGAATTGCTGTGAAAGATTATTTACTCAGCCAATTGTGAAAGCTCCGGAAGAACCTGTAAAAACTCCTATCGGTACAGATACTGATGACACAGAAGTAGGAGGGTTGGTTGTTGAAGAGGATGATAACGAAGATGATACACCAACCTTAGGAATAGATGAAGAAAAAACAGAAGAGGATGATGAGATTTCTGAAGGCAAAAAAGATACACCTAAATCATCTTTCTTTACTAGAATTTTTGGACCCAAAGGAGAAAACAAATTCGAAGAAGATCCTGAAGTCGTAGCCAAACGAGAAAACGAACGTAAGGAAATGGAAATAATAAAACAGCGTGAGATGGCAGAGAAAGAAGCTCAACGAGAAGTTCAAAGGACAAGAAGAATGGAGCAAAAGAAAAAAGATGATGCCATCAAAGCAAAGCAAGAAGAGAAGTATAGAGCGGAGCAAGAAAAGAAACGCGAAGAAGACCAAAAGAGAAAGAATGAAGAAAAAGAACTAAAAGAAAAAGAAAGAATACAGAAAGAAGCAGATCGTAAGAAAAAAAGGGAGAATAGTAAAGTAAAAAAGGCCTTTAGCAGCCTCACAAATATCCTTTTCAACGATGATCCGATGAATGAAGATAACGATTGATTAATTAACGAGAAACATCAAAAATAAAAATATATGGACCTAGATTTTGATATGGCGAAAGATTCACCTAATATTATCAGAGTAATTGGTGTAGGTGGAGGTGGCAGTAATGCAGTAGACCACATGTTTGTTCAAGGCGGCATACAAGATGTATCGTTCGTGCTCTGCAATACAGATAGTCAAGCACTAATGCAGTCTAAAATACCTGTAAAGATTCAACTTGGCGAAGGATTAGGAGCAGGAGCAAAACCTGAGATTGCACGCCAAGCGGCAGAAAATAGCAAAGAAGATCTCAAGAAAATTTTCTCAGATGGGACAAAAATGGTATTCATCACAGCAGGAATGGGAGGTGGTACAGGAACTGGTGCAGCCCCAGTTATAGCTCGTATTGCCAAAGAGATGGGTATCCTTACAGTAGGTATTGTCACTATTCCTTTCCTTTTCGAAGGTGAGCCAAAGATACTTAAGGCATTGGATGGAGTAGACGAAATAGCAAAGAATGTTGATGCATTACTTGTGATCAATAATGAACGATTACGTTCTATCTATACCGACCTTACTTTGCTCAATGCATTTGCCAAAGCCGACGATACTCTATTGATTGCAGTAAAAGGTATTGCCGAGATTATCACACTTCCAAAGATGATTAATCTTGACTTTGCCGATGTACGTTCTACTTTGCAAGATGGAGGTGTTGCTATCATGGCTACTGGTGAGGCTACCGGTGAGAACCGTATTACCGAAGCTATTCATAAAGCTTTACTTTCTCCTCTATTGAGTAATAAAGATATCAGTAATTCAAAGCGCATATTGCTTTGCGTCACATTCAGCCCTAAAGAAGAACTCATTGTTGAAGAACTTGATGAGATACACGACTTCATGAAAGGCATAGAAAAAGATGTAGAAGTTATTTGGGGAGGTGGACCTGATGAACATCTTGAGCAAGGAGTCAAAATTACTATTCTCGCTACCGGATTTGGAGTAAAAGATGTTGCAGACCGCAAAGATATTCTTGGAGTAGAGGTTGCAGAAGCACTTGACGAGGCAGCTCAAGAAGAACGACGCAAAAGATTGGAACGTTATTACGGTAAAGACGCCCAGGTTATGAATCATAATCGCCGTCGTGAGACCTATATCTTTGATACAGAATCTCTCGATAACGACGAAGTGATTTCTAGAGTAGACTCCTCTCCTACTTTCGACCGTACTCGTCAGGAATTAAAGAAAATCAAGTCTTTATCAAATCCGAAGGATGATACTCAAGACAAAGATAATGCAGATGATCAGACAAATCAGATTAAAGACGGTATAATTCAGTTCTAATATTAAAGAACAGTATTTAAACAAACATATATCATGAGTTTATTTGATAAGGTCAGCGAAGACATTAAAACCGCGATGAAAGCCAAAGACAAAGTGGCTTTGGATACACTAAGAAATATAAAGAAATACTTTCTAGAAGCTAAGACAGCAGAAGGTGCTAATGGGGAACTCAGCGATGCTGATGCTACGAAAATCATTCAGAAGCTGGTGAAACAAGGAAAAGATTCAGCACAACAATATACAGCTGCCGGTCGTCAGGACTTAGCTGATGTTGAATTGGGACAGGTCAAAGTAATGGAAGTGTATCTTCCCAAGCAACTTTCTGATACAGAACTCGAAGCCCGCGTTAAAGCTATTATTACAGAAGTAGGGGCTACAAGTCCTAAAGACATGGGTAAAGTGATGGGAGCTGCCTCAAAACAATTGGCTGGTCTCGCTGACGGACGAGCAATTTCTACCAAGGTAAAAGAACTATTGGCTGCTCTCTAGTCGAATACTTCACGGAGCACTTCCAACGACTTGAGTTGAGGAAATTCCGGCAAATGTATTCTATAGTACAGAAGAACAATTTCTATGCACCTGTTTCGTTGAGCACGACTCATACCAAACAGGTGCATATTGTTATAGTTCATCCGCATCATGGTGTTGATGCGATAAGCCTCATCGGGTAGCAAGAATGTATCGTTAGATAAAGGACGAGATAGGGTATAACATCCATTCAGCATATCAAAATAGTCTCCTTTGTGATATCCCGTCAGGTTAGGATAAAATCCCAAGAAGGAAGATAGATGCATCATAAAGACTAGATGAAAATTCGAGAAATTCGAAGTACAATTGTCCAACCAAAGTATCGAATTCTTTAAATATTCAAAGAGGGGTTCGTTTTGAGATTCTTCACGAAGCGAATACAGCATAAACTCTGCCAGAAAGAAGGCTATGGTTGTCTTCGCCCTATCGAAAGGGATAGACGAAAAAGGATAAATCAGTCTTGCATTCTTTATCCTATTCAATGAATGCTTGTTATGGAAGTCGGTTTCTATCTCGACTAGTGCCAACGGTTGGAACAAAGAAGATTTAAGAGCAGACCTACGAGATTTCGGCAACGATACGATTAGGCTGCATCTACCTCTTAATGAAGTAAACACATCAACAATAATCGATGTGTCATTATACTTTATAACATGCAATACTATTCCTTCTGTCTTCTGTAGCATCCTTATTTGATATTATTTGCCAAAATTAAAAAAAACAGCAGACATAACGAATAATTGGAAACATAAAGTTGATCCATTTACGATATATCTGCTGTAAATCCTATTTCAGTTCAAAATTGGGGCAACAATAAAGATACTTCGTTCCCTCAATATACTTCCAGCTCATAGATTCTAGAAGGAGATGAACCTTTCTCTTGAGTAGGGTTAGTTACCAACAATCTTATGTAGCGCACTTTTTGAGCATTGAATTGACGTTCTACTATATTACTTTCGTTGCCATCCAATTCATCAAGTGTGGTCCATTCTTCTGTATCGGAGTTGCGCCCTTGCAGAAAGCAAGAACGAGTGATGCATGACATATCTTCACAACCGGCATTCACCAATCTCCATCCACTCACCTCACAAGGTTGATGCAAATCGAAGACTATATAATTAGGATTGAGAGAAATATCGCACCATTTTGTTGTTTCATCTCCATCAATAGCAAACTTTGCCTGTTCTTTATCATTGACCTGGCCAGAATATGACAAAACAGTAGCCCTGCGCATCAAGTTTTCTTTCTTTGCAGATTTCATAGAAGCACCACTAGGCAATAAAGAAGTTCTATATAAAGAAGAAGAAGGTCTAACTTGTGGAGCATTCTCTACTGCCAATGTTGCGGCAAATAGTACAACTCGATTATCGTCGGGGAGCACAATCTCTGTTGCTCCTTTAGGGATATCAAAACCAAACTTGAACATATAAGTAAAATCGTATGCTTCGTCGCTATTTGCCGAATGCCGATGGGTACCGACATAAGCTACTTCGGCATCCTTCAAGAACCCTTTGGTATGACCGATATGTTCCCACTGTCCTATAAAACCTGTATAGTTAGGAACGGTTACAGTATTCCTGTTCTTTCCAACAGCAAATGTTGCTTCAACATCATCTTTTGTAGAAGCAGCAAGGAAGTATAAGCGATTGTATTTTCTACCGACTGGCAATTTTATAACATTACCTTTGCAAGTCAAACCGCTTGCTGCATCCTTTTCTCCCAAACGGAAAGGAATTCCATCTACAGTCAATATAGAATCTGGTAGAAGTTCGGCGGCGTAACTATGTCCCGCTTCAAAGTTTCCCTCATTCCTAAATGCATTGTAGCTGAAACAACGACGGTCGTATGGTAAATCCATATAGGCAACTTGTTTCTCTGATACTACGCCAGGCCTCTTCAATGATACTTTGAATGCTTTCACTCCAAACTTACCTATTTCTATATTCAACTTATTGCCTTCAAAGGATGCACTTCCTATTTCTTTCTCTGTTCCGTCGGTCTCACATGCTTT
>DAIUBN010000148.1:0-7229 GCA_036846645.1 Bacteroidaceae bacterium
CTTATTCTACACGTCCTTCGGTTCCGATATCACGCATCAAAGAATTCAAGCAGATGGTGATGGCTCTTCACAAGGCCGGCATCAGGGTGATAATGGATGTTGCCTATAGCCACGTAGCCGATGCCAAGTCGAGCAACTTCGAAAAGGCTGCTCCCGGATATTTCTTCAGAATGAAAGGCAAAGACTTTGCCGATGGATCGGGCTACGGTAACGAAACAGCTACCGAACGGCCTATGATGCGCAAGTTTATTGTCGAGTCTATCAAATATTGGATTAACGAATATCATATCGACGGTTTCTGCTTCGACATGATGGGATTGATGGATCTCGAGACCATGCGCGCTGTGAGAGCTGCAGCAGATGATATCGATCCTACCATATTGATATATGGAGATGGTATATCGGCCAAGAAGCCGATACTCTCTACCGACTCGTTGGCTATTGCTCCCAATATATTCAGAGTACAAGGAGTAGGTGCATACTGTCACGGACTAAGAGACGCGCTAGTCGGTTCGGAAGGCGAACCGCATAGAATAGGTTTCTTGGGTGGCGTGCCTGGTAACGAAGAAACTATTCGATTCAATATGGCAGGAGCCATACCCAATCCACAAATCAAGTTTTATAGAGTGCACGAAGTGAAACGTGCCTGGGCTTTGCAACCTACACAATGTTTCTGTTACCTCACCTCGCCCGACGATTATTGTCTAGTCGATCGCCTCAGAGCCACACTCACCAATGTCACTCCAGTGCAACAAATCAGGCTGAGTGAAGTAGCCCACACGGCATTGATACTTTCGCAAGGCATACCTATTATATATAATGGAGACGAATTGCTTCGCGACAAACGAATGGTACGCCATAGCATGAACAGCTCAGATACTATCAATGCTATCGACTGGCGACTCAAGGCTGCCAACAACGAACTCTTCGAATATGTAAAAGGATTGATTCGTCTACGCCGCGCCCATCCTGCCTTCCGTTTAGGAAAAGCAGACGATGTGAAAAAGAATATGCGCTTCCTCACTACCGATCCCAATGTTGTTGCCTTTGAATTGACCAATCATGCAGGAGGAGATACTTGGGGCACTATCATCGTTGCCCTCAACACAACGTTGAAGTATGCCAAGATTCCTGTACCTGAAGGCAATTACACCGTAGTAGCCAACAACGGCAAAGTATACGAAGGAGGATTGGGCCGGATGCGAGGTCCCGAAGTAGGAGTGCCCGGGCAGACAGCACTTATTATGTATCAGCCCTAATCTTATAAAGACGTTTGCCACTCAGCCCCTACGCACAAAAGTGCTATGACACAACACATTGAGAGTGTAGTGCATGCAACGCCGTAAGAAAAGCTATTTAAAATCAAAGGTACAGTATATTCTAAGTACGTTATTTGCAAACAACAGAAAGCTAGAACAGTCCATACAAGGATTGAATGTTAAAAACACATCTACGACATGTTGTCGCTCCGATTTTAGTCCACATTCTCGCTGGCGGTGTATTAGGTACATACCATCCGTATTCATTTTCAGCGAGTTGTGGCGTAGAGGCATGATGGCAAGAGCTCGAGTATAAACCACTATACCAAAATCGTCTATACATTTCAATTATTTCTTTAAGACGTTTCTACTGAAAGATAAAGACGTTTAGGATGAATCGTACTGAAGAAAAATCAGAAACGTACATACCATTTTAATAAAACTAAATTATTTCGTCAAAAATAAGTAATAAAACGAATAATATTAGTTTTAATTATTATCTTTGCAAACAATAGATGAGATGATGCCTAAATCATCTTCAATATTAACTCATAAACCAACAATATCATGAGAAAAATTATTGTTTGCTTTCTATTGATTATTTCATACTGTACGGCAATCAATGCCCAACAAGCATTAGACAGTGTAGTTCTTCGCATTTATTATGCAGCACAGATGAGGAAGACTGTAGAATTAAAGAAACTGAGTGATGATGAGAAAGTACTGGACATTGGCAAACACCTGACCCATTTTTATAGCCAATGGGGAGAAAGAAACCGCGACATCAGCGATAGCGTGTTCAGTAGAGGTGGAAAATTGGCAGATTACTTCAAAGCAAGAGATACAAGCGGGTATCCTACCTCTCCTAGTCATTATAATGTCTTTATGAACTATTCCAATACAGGGCAATTAGTATTTACCGATTGGAATCTGAAGTTCTTCAGATACAAGGAAGAAATGGTGATGCCACAGTGGGAAATGCTCGATGGAGATACTACAATAGTGGGCTATCCATGCAGAAAAGCAAAGACAACCTTCAGGGGACGGAGCTGGATTGCATGGTATGCGATGGATATACCTTATCAATATGGGCCATGGAAATTGTTTGGTCTGCCGGGCTTGATACTCAAAGCTTATGATGTAAAAGGAGATTTCTATTTCGTTTGTAATGGTATCGAAAAAGGTAAAGGACAACCCATTACAATGAGGAATGCCAAATATATAGAATGTACCCCCGAGAAGTTTGAGGAATTGATAAGACTAAGTTGGTATGATACCGATCAGTTTTCCAGAAGAATGGATTTTCCCGTTGGCAAAGGCTATGACCAACAAGGACGTCCCATCGTGAGGAAGCCCCGAGTACCTTGTCTGCTAGAGTATAGATTGAAAACTGATAAATAGAAAAGCTGACTATCATGAGACGTCATATTCTGTTGATTACACTATTTCTGCTGAGCTTTGCTACTCTAACTGCCGCTCAGACTTATAGCGGAAAGATAATAGATGCCCAGACGAAGAAGACTCTCGATGCCGTATCGGTGGTGCTACTTGGAGAGAAGCAATCTCCGATGGCGTTCACCTACTCTTCGCCGAAGGGAACTTTCAGTATTACTGTGCCCAAGGACAAGCATCCTATAGAGATTTCTTTCTCGATAGTAGGATATGCCCGAAAAGTGATTGCTCTAAGCGGCTATAAAGACGGCGGAACAATAGAGATGGAACAGAAGGTGATGCAAATCAAAGAGGTGAAAGTGACATCCAAGCGTTTACAGCAGAGTCATGATACGCTGACCTATTCGGTAGCGGGATTCCGTCAGAAACAAGACAGGACAATAGCAGATGTTATAGCCAAAATGCCGGGAATGGAAGTGAAGCCGAGCGGAACAATCACGTATCAGGGAAAGCCCATCAACAAATTCTACATAGAAGGTATGGACCTGCTAGGTGCTCAATATGCTCAAGCCAGCGATAATCTTTCGGCTAGCAAGGTGAAGAATGTACAGGTACTGCAAAATCATCAACCCGTAAAGGCTTTGAAGAATATTAACTTCAGCGATCAGGCTGCCCTCAATATTGTACTGACCGACGACGCCAAGAATATTTGGAACGGAGTAGCTGATATCGGGACAGGCGTCAATCTTCAAAACAGCGCGGAGTGGCTACGCGACTTCCGACTGGTTGGGATGATGTTTGGAGGACGAAAACAAAGTATATCAATGTATAAGTGCAACAATACTGGAAAAGACATACAGCGGGAAGTACAAGATCTGACCAGGATAGCTCAAGAGCTGCACGAAGAAAATAGCATGTTGAGCCAACTCTATCTATCAGCACCAGCTATCAACTCATCACACTACAGATTTAACGACACTCATCTGCTTGCCACTAATTGGCTATTCAAAACTCCAAAGAAAAATGATTTCAGATGCCAGTTCAATGTGTTGTTCGACAAGAGCAAACAGAGTCAGTATAAAGAGACCATATACTCGGACGTTGACAATGCGGCACTGATTACCGAGGAAACTTCGGCGCGCAACAACCGCAGCGAATGGAAAGGAGAGATGATGTATAAGGTGAACAAAGACAAGGTTTATCTCACCAACACATTAAGAGGATATGCCGATTTCAACACGACCCGTGGACTCACTCTGCTCAACAGCAAACCGACAGAACAATATATCAAACCGCAGAAACGATATATTGCCGACAATTTCGAAATGATTCGCACACTCAACGGAAGTCAGAGTATATCACTCTCCACGCAGTTCTGCTACAACTACCTGCCAGGTTCGCTACTTCTTGCCGACGCTACAACAGAGACACTGAATCTTCATTCGCTACAGTGGGATACCTATACTTATTTCCGTCATCAGGTAGGCGGAATGTATGTCACTTACAAAGCAGGATTCAACATGAGACAGCAAAACATGCAAGTAATCAATCCGCTGACAGATGCAGAAGAAAAGTATAGGGAGTATCGGCTGTACGTCGTCCCCTCTGTCAACTTCACCAAAGGCGATTTTAAACTGGAAGCCTCTGCCAAGTTGAGCCAGCTCTATAGATCATTCGGCAATGAGAGTCAGCATCCGTTTTTGTTCGAGCCGAGTGTCAGGATGAAATACGACTTGACTGCGATGACAAGTGCCGACCTATCTTATCAATTCAGTTGGAATCCGTCAAGTATCGGCAGTATCTATCAAACACCGGTCTATACCAATTATATCACCATACTCTCCAACAGCGGTAAACTTGAGAAAACGAAAAGCCACATGCTCATGGCTGCTGTCAGATATGCCGATCCGTTGAAGGGATTCTTCGCCAATTGCAATTTCAGTTACCTTATTAATAAAGGTATGCCACTCTACGAAGCCACTCTCCAAAACAATATCTACCACCGCACAGCGACAGGCGGATATAGCGATGCTACCAACTACCAATTGAACGGCAAACTAAGCAAAGCCATCGGATGGTCGAAATTGATGGTATCGTTAGGCGGTTCATTGTCGTGGTACAACTACAAGATACTGCTTTCGAAAGCACTTGTCCCCTATCAGATGCGTAGCCGTTCGGCAGATTTCACGTTGACTTTCCGCCCCATTCCACTCTTGTCTTTCGAGGAGAACAGCACTTACAGCTACTCCCGACAAATCAATAGAGACAACAGTGCCCTATCATCTAGTCAGATTCGTTCTTTCTATCACGAGCTCAAGACTTTTCTTTTACCTGGCAATTGGCAGATAGAATGGGACAACGAATGCTATCACAGCAATGACAAATCAGTATCGTTCAATTTCTTTTCAGATCTATCTATCTCTTATCGGAAACAAACTTACGAAATAGGCCTTCAGTGTAACAACATATTCGGCAACAAGCAATACGAAAGAAAAAACATCACAGCCTATAGTTCGATATACACCATCAACAGACTAAGGCCCAGAGAGATTCTTGCAAAAGTAAGTTTCAATTTGTAGATGCAACCTACAAAAAAATCTATGTAGAACTTATATTCGATTATAACTAGTATACCATGTGGAAAAGATGACAATCTGAAAGGACTAATAAAAAGAAAAATCGGAGCATATTACTATGTTCCGATTTCTTATTTTGTAGCGCGAGCGGGGCTCGAACCCGCATTTCAGCCGTGAGAGGGCCGCGTCCTAGCCATTAGACGAAAGCGCCATTTGGTTATCTTTTGCGGAAGCTGCGAGATTCGAACTCGCGGTACGGTTACCCGCACGGCAGTTTAGCAAACTGCTGGTTTCAGCCACTCACCCAAACTTCCTTTCCGCATTTCTCTAAATGCGTGGCAAAGGTAGGATATTCTTTTGGACTATACAAATCTTTCGAGAAGATTTTTCTAAAAGTTTTTCCCTTTTCCTGCCACTATTATACCAAGTAGCTCATTGTCAGCATTGAATATTTTCTGGTTATCTTATCAAACTAATGAGCAAAGCACCAATAATTATAAGTATCCACCAATAATTCTTCATAATCCACGATTTGTCTTCGCCATCATCGGTAGATGGGAAAAATTGGAAGCCGTGTGGATTATCGGGGCGCATCTTCTCTAGCAATTTTTTATCTTCATCGGTCAAATTAGAATTATCCATAATTTATCTCCTTTTTTGTTTCTTTTTACGAAGATAATAAAAATATGGGAGATTAATATCATTCAGGTTGAAATACCATGATGTTTTAAATATTTAAAGAGGAAACGACTGTTATTTTTTCCTATTTTTACAGTTCGTTATAACGGTCATATTCAATTATTCATTAACTTGCTCATCTTTTAATGATAAAAGCTGCAAGAAAGATGTACCTATATTATATCTATCATAGCGGATTCGCTATAGAAGGAAAGCACTCTATTGTGATAATCGATTTTTGGGAAGACTCTGTCGATGCACTGCATGGCATTGTTCACGAAGAATTGTTGCGCCATACCGACAAAAAGATTTACGTGCTATCTACTCATTTTCATCCCGACCATTTCAATCGAGAAATTTTAACGTGGAAAGATATCAATCCCGACATTACTTACATCTTGTCGAAAGATATCCTGAGACACAAAAGGGCAACTGCCGAAGATGGAACTTTCCTGAAAAAAGGCGATATCTATGATGATGGCACGCTGAAAATGAAAGCTTACGGTTCGACCGACTCGGGGGATTCGTTTCTCATCACGTTGGAAGGACATTCTTTCTTTCATGCCGGCGATCTCAACAACTGGCATTGGATAGACGAATCAACACCACAAGAAATAAAAAAGGCTGAAGGCGACTTTCTCAGCGAACTAAAATATATACGAGCTGACATCGACAACGTTGATGTGACGATGTTTCCGGTAGACCGCCGTATTGGAACCGACTACTCAAAAGGAGCCAAACAATTTCTCGAAACGATAAAAAGTACTATCTTTGTACCAATGCACTTCAGTACCGACTACGAAGGGGGCAATGCCTTCGAAGCAGAGGCACAAAGACAAGGCAGCAAATTTATCACAATTCATCATAGAGGTGAAAAGTTTGACTTGACCGATTTATATTAACAACATATATTCTATACAATGAAAATAAAAAGTATTTTTACATGGTTACTATTGCTTGCCACAGTGCTTCCAATGACCATTAGCGCACAAAAGAAAGACGACTCCCGGTATATGGAAGGTGCCGTACCTGAAGTAGATGGTAGAGTGGTATTTTCTAAATCATTCGTAATAAATGGAATGAGCAAAAGCGAAATTTATAATCGTATGCTCGACTACTTCACAGATCGACTGGCCAAAAATAACGATCCGCTAAGCCGCGTTGCCTATACCGATAAAGATAATGGTGAAATAGTAGGTTTGTCTAACGAATGGATTGTGTTCAGCCAAAGCGCTCTATCACTCGACCGCACCAAAGCTAAATTCCAGATAGCTGCATTCTGTAGTGACGGTAACTGCAAGGTAGAAATTACAAAAATAAGCTT
>DAIUBN010000149.1:0-7164 GCA_036846645.1 Bacteroidaceae bacterium
AGAAAATATTCTAAAGAAGAACAAGATAAACTTAGGAGTAGATTGTAACATTAATAATATAGAATCTATTACAGCTATGTTTATTTTATTATTACATTTGCATCGATATTAAAAGAGAAAGGAAATAAGGATAAATGATATTGTTGAGTTTTGATACAGAAGAATTTGATGTGCCTCGTGAACATGGAGTAGATTACCCTTTAGAGGAAGCAATGAAGGTTTCGACCTTCGGCACAAATCGTATATTGGACTGCCTGCAACAGCATGGCGTTAAGGCTACGTTCTTTTGTACAACCAATTTTGCCGAGAATGCTCCTGATGTCATTCAGCGCATTATTCGTGAAGGGCATGAGATTGCCGCTCATGGCTGCGATCATTGGAATCCTAAACCCGAAGATGTAGCGATATCGAAGAAGAAACTGGAAGAAATATCCGGTTGTACCATTCATGGTTATCGTCAGCCTCGTATGTTTCCTGTATCCGATGCCGAGATTGCTCGCTTGGGCTATCAATACAATTCTTCGCTCAATCCGGCATTCATCCCGGGTAGATACATGCATCTCACTTCGCCTAGAACGTGTTTTATGAAGGATGGTGTATTACAGATACCGGCGTCGGTCACTCCTTTGATTCGTTTCCCGTTGTTCTGGCTGGCGCTGCACAATCTGCCTGCTGCCATGTATCGTATGCTAGCCGGACGTACACAACGTCATGACGGGTATTTCGTTACTTATTTCCACCCTTGGGAGTTCTATCCACTTGGAGAACATCCCGAGCTGAAGATGCCTTTTATCATCAAGAATCATGCAGGCGAGGGAATGTTCAATCGTCTTGGAGGCTTGATAGATTACTTTAAAAATAAGAAAGAGCAGTTTGTTACTTTCCATGAATTTGCCGATATCAAAGTCAAACAATTACAATCGAAAGGATGATAAAGTTAGCCATTATATTGCCTTGCTACAATGAAGAAGAGGTGTTGGATGCATCAATTGGCACACTTACCACTTTGTTGGATTCGCTTGTTGCAAAGGGAAAGATCTCTTCTGAGAGTTTCATGCTCTTTGTCAATGATGGAAGCCGTGACCGCACTTGGGAGATCATAGAGCAATATTATCAAACCAACCCGTACGTTTGTGGATTGAGTTTGGCGGGCAATGTAGGTCACCAATCGGCTATTATGGCTGGTATGGATAAGGCAAAAGATATCTGTGACGCTGCAATCACAATAGATGCCGACTTGCAAGACGATATCAATTCTATCGAAAAGATGGTCGATCTTTATCATGAAGGCTTCGATATCGTTTATGGCGTGAAGATTTCTCGTGTCGGCGATTCTTTTATGAAACGCAATTCGGCACGTGCATTCTATAAACTACAGAAGTCGATGGGCGTAAAAGCCATCTACAATCATGCCGATTTCCGATTGTTGAGCCGTAGGGCTTTGGAGCATCTTTGCAAGTATCGTGAGCGCAATCTTTATCTTCGTGGTTTGGTACCTATGTTGGGCTTCCGTTCGGCAACAGTAGATGATGTGATTCACGAACGCACTGCCGGCCAGTCCAAATATACATTGAAAAAGATGTTGGCGCTGGCTCTCGATGGCATCACGTCATTTTCGGTGAAACCTATCTCTTTGATATTGGGCACGGGCTTGTTGTTCTTGCTCATCAGCGTAGGTATCGCCGTTTATGTATTGCATGCTTATTTCACCCATGTTGTCATACCGGGATGGACATCTATCATGCTTTCTATCTGGTTTATCGGTAGTATTCAGCTTCTGGCTATTGGGGTGGTGGGTCAGTATATTGGTAAGATATATATCGAGGTGAAGAATCGTCCACGTTATAATATAGATAAAGATTTATGCGACAAGAAGGAGAAAAAATAACTTTCGTACAGCGAATGAACGGTTTCTTTTCGAAGCCGATATTCAGTGATTATCGTGTTCTTTTCGGATTGTGGATGATTCTGTCAGTCGTTTCATGCTTCTGCAAGTTAGGACATGGACGGCACAATAATTATTTGATTTTCAAGTATGTGTTCTGGCATGCGTTCAAAGGAACTTCTTTGTATGCCCATTATCCGCAAGAGTTTTCCGATTGCAATCATTACGGACCGTTCTTCAGTATGATTATAGCACCTTTCGCCATACTTCCCGATTGGTTGGGTATTTTGTTGTGGCTTGCAGTGATGACTGCCGGTCTTTATTATGCCGTTCGTAAGCTGCCAGTTGCAAAACGGGTACATATCTTTATCTATTGGTTCTGTGCTCACGAACTACTCACCGCACTGTTTATGCAGCAATTTAATATTGCTACTGCGGCGATGATTGTTGCTACTTTCTATTGCATTGAGAAGGAGAAAGACGGATGGGCAGCCTTTTGGATTATGCTCGGCACTTTCGTCAAACTATATGGTATTGTAGGACTGGCATTCTTCTTTTTCTCCAAGCACAAGAAGAAGTTCATCATGTATCTCATCCTTTGGGCAGCAGTGATGTTTGTTGCTCCGATGATTATCAGCAGTCCCGACTATATCCTTTCGCAGTATGGCGAGTGGTACCAGTCGCTTACGTTGAAGAATGCCATCAATTCTGATCTTCATGGCGGTACGAATATTTCTTTGATAGGAATGTTTCATCGTATCTCCGGCGATGCTTCTTTCTCCGACTTGTATCTAATTGTCCCTGGGTTGATACTCTTCTTCGCTCCTTATTTCCGTTTTAATCAGTATAAGCATTCTGCTTTCCGACTCACGCTGCTGGCCTCTGTGCTTCTCTTCGTGATACTTTTCAGCACTGGTAGTGAATCTAGCGGATACATCATATCTTTTGTAGGAGTTGTCATTTGGTATACAGTGGCTCCGTGGAAGCGAACCGGTTGGGAGATATTTCTGCTCATTTTCGTATTTGTTCTCTCCAGCTTGTCGCCATCCGATTTGTTCCCTGCTTATTTAAGGAAGAACTTTGTTCAACCTTACGCACTGAAAGCACTTCCATGTGCTATCGTTTGGTTCCAATTAATTTATGAGATGTGTAGAAGGGATTATGCTCCCTCCTCAAAATAAAATATAAATGAGAAAATATAAGAAAAGACGCACTGGTGCGTCAGACAATGGTTTTAAATTCGGATTGTTTTCAGAACCTGTCGCTTTGCTTGTCAACCTGTTTTGGGCTTATGTATGCTTCGGCTTATGCCGGGTATTATTTATTCTGCTCAATCATTCTTATTATAGCGATTTGACCGGTGCTCATTTTGGCGAGATGTTTCTTGGTGGACTGATGTTCGATACTTCTGCCATACTCTATATCAACTCTGTCTATATTGTATTGATGCTATTCCCGTTCCATCTGAAAGAGAATGCGGTTTATCATCGCATACTGAAATGGTGGTTTATTGTCACCAACTTGATAGCGGTCGTTATGAATCTTGCAGATACCGTTTATTTCCCGTTCTCAGGGCGTCGCACCACAACATCGGTATTCAGTCAGTTCTCTAATGAGAACAATCTGGGTGGCATTATCGGACTCGAGATGCTGAAACATTGGTATCTCGTTTTCCTCGTTGCTGCATTGGTATATGGACTATACAAGGTATATCTCACTCCGAAGGTCGAGACCAAGGGCAAGCTTATTCCGTATTATGCAATATCTTTGGCTTGTCTGATTATCGCTATACCTTTCTCGGTATTCGGTATGAGAGGTGGTATCGGCCGCGATGTCCGTCCTATCACAATCAGCAATGCCAATCAATATGTCAACCGGCCCAATGAGACGGCTATCGTGCTCAATACTCCATTTTCTATTATCCGTACGATAGGGAAGAAGCCTTTCGTCGTTCCTTCTTATTTCTCGGATGAAAAACAATTGGAAGCCGCTTTCAATCCGGTTCAACAACCGCTACCCGGTGCACAGTTCAAAGCAAAGAATGTAGTTGTCCTCGTTTTGGAAAGCTTTGGTAGAGAGTATATCGGTTCGCTCAATCCTACTTTGGAGGGTGGCAAATACAAAGGATATACGCCTTTCCTCGATTCACTTATCACCAAGAGTATGGTGTTCGATTATTCATTTGCCAACGGTCAACAGAGTATCGACGGACTGCCTTCTGCTCTTTCGGGTATTCCTCGTTTTGTAGAACCTTTCTTTCTGACACCCGCTTCGCTCAATAAACTGACCAGTATTGGTGGCGAACTCAAGAAAAAAGGATATTATACGGCCTTCTTCCATGGTGCCCGCGATGGTTCTATGGGCTTTGAGGCATACGCCCGTTCGGTTGGTTTCCCCAACTATTTCGGTCGCGAAGAATATGGCAATGATAAGGATTTCGATGGGCATTGGGCAATTTGGGACGAAGAGTTTTTGCAATTTTTCTCTCACAAGCTAGATTCTTTCAAACAGCCGTTCTGCGTCGGATTGTTTACGGCTTCATCACATCATCCGTTTGATGTGCCTGTCAAATACAAAAAGGTATTTCCGCCAGAGGGTAAACTCGAAATATATAAGACCATCCGTTATTCGGATATGGCTTTGAAGAAGTTCTTTGCAACGGCTTCACATCAGCCTTGGTTTAAGAATACACTGTTTGTGCTTTGTGCCGACCATACCAACGAGGCCGAGCATGCCGAATATAAGACCGATATGGGACGTTATTGCATTCCGGTGATATTCTATACACCCGATGGTAGTTTGCAAGGCCACCGCCCCGGAATCTCGCAGCAGATAGATATCATGCCTACGGTATTGCACTACCTGGGCTACGACAAACCATTTATTTCTTTCGGTTGCGACTTGTTGCATACGCCGACAGCCGAAACCTATGCCGTGAACTATAACAATGGTATTTATCAGCTTTTCAAAGGCGACTATATGTTGCAATTTGATGGCGATAAGACCATCGCGATGTATGCCTTTAAGAAAGATCCGCTACTGAAGAAGAATCTTATTGGCAAGGTACCGCAACAGGCGGCAATGGAACGCCAGCTCAAAGGCATTATCCAGCAGTATATGGCTCGCATGAATGGTGACCGATTGACAGTAAGGTAATTCTATTCGGAAAATAGTGTTAGTTTTGGGGCCACTTTTTATGATGTACTTTCTATTATTATCAGTTATGTTACCTATAGTTTATTATATATAATGAAAATTGGAATGAACTTTTTATGATTCGCCTTTGTTTTCTAATTATTTTTTTATAACTTGCAATTGTTCTTAAGTTCAATTAGTTGAATGATTATTCTGAGGGTAAGGTTTATGGTCAGATAAATTATTATACTTTTGTCTGATAATGTAGATTCGATAGTTCTCATTTGTTTTTTAATTAAATAACTTCTATGGATATGAAAAAAAATAGTTTTACTTCTTTAATACTGGTCGCTATTTGTAGCCTTAGTTATTCTTCTTGTAGCACATCAAATTCTGGAGAGGAAGAGTTTACTCCCCAAACATATAATGTAAGTGGAAAAGTAGAAAAAGGTCCTTTTGTTAGTGGATCTACAATAACTATTCAGCCGATGGATAGTAAACTTCAAGTTCTGGGCAGTATGTTTAATACAACTATTTTAGATAACATAGGGAACTTCACTTTCGGATCAAAGGAATTCCAAGCTCCATATGCTGAAATGATGGCAACGGGCTATTTCTTTAATGAGATTACTGGTAATTTATCTGGAGGTGTTTTGGTCTTAAGAGCTTTAGTAGATTTGTCTAATAGTAGTACAGTAAATGTAAATATCCTCACTCATCTAAAATATTCTCGAATTAAGAATCTCATAGCTGGAGGTAAATCTTTTAAGGAAGCAAATGCGCAGGCGCAATTAGAGCTTTTGACACAATTTGGATTGCAACGTTATTCCTCTAAAGATGTGTCACAATTTTCTATGGGTGATGGCACAGATGAGTCTGCTGCTCTTATCGCTATTTCGTCTTTGCTCTTGATGAAACGTAGTGAAGGTGAATTGACTGAATATCTGTCAACTCTGAGTCAAGAATTCGGTAAGAACGGAACTTTTTCGGAAGCTACAAAAAATCAATTTAAGCAGGACAAACAATTATTGATGCGCAAACTATCTTCTATCCAAAATAATGTAAAAAAAAGATATGCTGATTTAGGTATGAGCATAAAGGTGGAAAACCTTGCTAGTTATTTTGATTGGGATGATGATGGTACAGCTGGAAATGAGATCCTTAAAGATGGTGAATCGGTTTCGCTCGATAAAACTGAAATTTCTGTACCTAAGGAAGGAGGAACGTATCAAATATCCATAAACTCTCCAATTCCCGTATATTTAGAAATTACCAAAGTAATCTCAACAGAATATGGTTCGTCATCATCTATCTATGAAGGTGATGTGAGTTTGATTCCTACTATTGAGAAGAGTATTGACAATAAGAAATTATTAATTAAGGTAAGTGAATCAAAATCAAAGAAGGATCAAACAGTTGCTGTCAATTTAGTAGATTGCTTAGGAAATAAAGTGGCTACAGTAAATCTTAATATAGGGGGTAATAAAAGTGCTAAAATGCCTTTATTAAGTAAAATTGGCAAAGCTTGTATTGCTTCCTTTGCCTCTTCTCTAGTTAATGCTTTTTCTAAATATAATATTATTGAGCAATATTACTCTTATAATAAAATTATTAACCAATTGCCTTTGTCTTCAAGCAATGGCTATGTTTCTGATTGTTGGAGCTCATTTTTTAACGCTAATTCTATACTTTTATATTTGAAAAAATATGATTTACAACAATTAGGTGTATACCAAGATTATACTGATGTCTTTTATGCTATGTATTATTATACAATGGTAATAGCCTGGGGAGATGTACCATACATTAAGGATAACATTATTACAGATTATTCTATACCTCGGACGTCAAAAAAAGAAATCTTATCAGACCTAAAAAGCCGTTTGACAACTGCTATTGCGAATTTGGATGAAAAGAAAAATGAGTCATTGGCAGATATGAATGAACTGTTTTTTGTTTCAAAAGATGTTGCGCGTGTCTTATTAGCTAATATTTATATGTATGAGGGTAATTGGAGTCAAGCTAAGCTCCTTTTAGATAAAGTGAGGGATAATGGCTATTATTCCTTAGATAGTTCTGACGTTTATGGGAAAACAGGTCTTGTAATTATTTTTGCTCTCGTTAATGAAGGTACTACGCGAAGT
>DAIUBN010000150.1:0-7160 GCA_036846645.1 Bacteroidaceae bacterium
GTATTGATGTCTCAGCTCAGGCCGATTGGAAGATTAGAAAAGTTGGTTTCCTTATTCGTGCCACTTATACTTATCAGAAAGCCCAGGATAAGACCGATGCGAAATCTAATTATTATGGCGGTCAAATACCTTATATCCCTTGGCATAGTGGTACTGCGATTCTTGGGGCAGATTATAAGGGATGGAATGCCAACTATAGCTTTATCTATACCGGTGAACGTTATGAATCGTCTGCCAATATCCCCGAAAACTATGCACAGCCTTGGTATACAAGTGATTTCTCTTTGTCGAAGACGGTGCAAATGAAGAAATATTCATTGCGCTTCACTGCTGAGGTGAACAACATCTTCGATCAGCAATACGAAGTGGTGCAATGTTACCCTATGCCTGGAACAAATTTTAAATTCAAAATCAATATAATGTTATGAAAAGAAGCTATAATCTATTCTTGTTGACGATGCTTACCGGCATATTGTTTGTCTCGTGCCGGCAAGGAGAAGATAGTATAGTCCCTTCTACCGGGACACAAGTGACAGCTCCCGTTCCCAATTCGAAGATAAAAGGAATGTATCTGCTCAACGAAGGAAATATGGGAAGTAATAAGAGCAGTATAGATTACTTTGATTATGAGACAGGAATGTATCATAAAAATATTTATGCCGAACGCAATCCGGGTGTCGTGAAAGAATTGGGAGATGTGGGCAACGATATTCAGATTTATGGTAATAAGCTATATGCCATTATCAATTGTTCTCATTTTATGGAAGTGATGGATGTGGCAACAGCGAAACATATTACTCAGGTCTCTATACCGAATTGCAGATATGTGGTCTTTAAAGGAAAGTATGCTTTTGTCAGTTCTTATGCCGGTCCGGTTCAGATAGATCCCAATGCCCGCTTAGGATATGTGGCTCGAGTCGATACTGCAACTCTCACCGTTAAAGATACTTGTGTCGTTGGTTACCAGCCCGAAGAAATGGTCGTTGTGGGCAATAAGCTTTATGTAGCCAACTCAGGCGGATATCGTTATCCCAACTACGACAGAACAGTGTCGGTGATAGATATCAATAGCTTTAAAGTGATTAAAACGATTGATGTGGCAATCAATCTGCATCGGTTGGAACTAGATCGTTATGGTAATATCTATGTTTCTTCCCGTGGTGACTATTACCATATTCCTTCCGATACCTATATTATTGATAGTGCCACCGATAAAGTAACAGGAAAATTAGGATTGGCCAATAGCGAGATGGCTCTTAGTGGTGATTCGCTCTACGTTTATAGTACGGAGTGGAGCTATCTGACTAATAGTAATACCATCACTTATGCTATAGTCAATACGAAAACAAAGCAAATCGTCACACGCAACTTTATCACGGATGGAACAGAGAAAGATATAGCCATCCCGTATGGTGTTGCAATCAATCCCGAAACAAAAGAAATATTTGTCACCGATGCCAAAGACTATGTTTCGCCTGGTGTATTGTATTGCTTCTCTCCCGAAGGAAAGAAAAAGTGGTCGGTAATAACCGGAGATATACCAGCTCATATCGTTTTTACTCATAAACAGCTGAAATAATATGGAACTTAAAGAAGAAAGCTGCCTGTCTTTCAATCGCATTGAAACTTGAGTAGGATGACTTCTTATATAGAATTATCGTGGAATTAATAATTAACTTAATATCATAGTAAAAATGAAATTCAATGATTTAAAAAATGCGTTATTTTTATCTTGTCTAGTACTTATAGGCTTTACATCTTGTTCTAAAGATAATGCCTTGCAATTGCCTGTGGTCAATATAGAGAGCTCATCGGCTTTCGAGAATCATTCGGTGTCTATACCGCAAGATGAAGTATTGAAACTATCGGCAGGTGTGAAGAGTCTGTCTGATGTGGCTACAGTTCAGTGGACTGTCAATGGTGTGCAGTCATCTACTGCAAGTCAGTTCGATTTCTCTAGTGCAGAAGTTGGAGATTATATGATTAAACTAGCAGTGACTAATTATGATGGAACAACGACAGACAGTCTGAAAGTTTCGGTCTATGGCAAATATCGTGATGGTATCTTTGTTTTGAATGAAGGTAATATGACTTCCGAAAATGGTTTTATTACTTTCATCAGTAATAAAGGAGAGGTCACGGATAGTGCCTATTACAAAGTAAACAAAACATTCATTGGCAATGTGACTCAAGATTTGTTTATAGCAAACAAAAAGCTCTATGTCATTGCTCAAAACGGCAGTCGAATGGGTGGCGACGGAACTTTGGTCGTTGCCAATGCCGAAACTTTGAAGAAAGAAGCGGCTTATAATGATGAACTTTCCAAACTCTCTTGGCCAACTCATCTAGCTGTAGTAGATAAGAATGTCTATATCAGAGACAACGCCGGAGTTTATCTGTTCAATACAGATTCGAAGTCACTATCTTTTATCGATGGTACAGATGGAGCGTTGAAGAATACAATGGCTGTAGTAGGAGGGAAGGTCTTTGTACCAGCTCGTAAGGCTGTCCTTGTATTGCAAAATGGCAAATTATTGGAAAGCGTTGCTATGCCTGGCGCTGTATCGGGTGTTGTCAAGTCAAACGATGGTAATATATGGGTGTCTTGTACCACATCTCCAGCTCAGATCATCAAGATGAACAGCAGTAACTACTCTCTGACATCTAACGAACTGCCTACTGGTGTAAGAATCGGAGCCGGATGGGGAGCTACTTCTGGAATCAGCGCCAAGGGTGATACTATTTACTTCAGTAATGCTTCATCAAAGGTATATCGTCATATCTTCTCTGGTAAGCGGACTGATCTTCTGACAGATGTGAAGCCATTGATAGCAAACTTCGGAATGCTTTATAACAATCTTGCTGTTGATCCAGCTACCGGCCATATCTATATCACTACGATAAAGGGATATGGCATGAGTTTCTTGATAAATGATATCACAGTGTGGCAGGATGCAGGAACCGAATTAAAGATGGTATCCGACTATAAGAATTATATCCACTTTCCGGCGGGAACATTCTTTACCGAAAATTATAAATAACCGAATCAAATAATGATAACAATGAAAAAGTTAAATTTCTATTTCTATCTGTCTGCTCTATCTTTTGCGGCAATTATTTCTTCTTGTTCTAATGGAGATGATCTTGTTGACAAGCAGACAACAGTATTGACAGGCCAGGCCTACAATGTGCAAGAATTGAAAACGACATTCAATTTGAATGATAAAACAATGTACGATTGGTCTGTTATTAGCAGTCCCGACTCTCTGTATTCGTTGCAGAGCAGTTCGACTGGTAAGGCTTCGTTTGCTGCTCTTACTCCCGGTATGTACAAAATTGTTTTGAAAGCTACAGAAGATGACCATGTCTTTACCGATTCGTTCAATATTTCTGTATCAGCTTCGGATAAAACTCCTTCTGCCTATATTAATAAGGTATACGATTTTCAACCGGCACCTGGACAGTTTATTAATATGTTGCCCAAATATACCGATGGTGATACGAAAGATAAATTGGTAGAACTCTGTAACAAAGCCTTGGTAGGCCAAGAAAAAGGTACGTTGATTAGTTTGGGAGGATTTGGTGGAACGATAGTTTTTGGTTTCGACCATACTATTCTTAATGTAAAAGGACGTCGTGATCTTAGGATACTTGGCAATGCTTTTCTAGCGGCTGCCAATCCGAAACCTAACGCACCTAGAGGTGGTAGCTGCGAGCCGGGTATTGTTATGGTGGCTTATGATAAGAACAAAAATGGTTTGCCCGATGATGATGAATGGTATGAGATAGCCGGAAGTGAATATGATAATCCGAAGACCGTTCATAATTATCAGATAGTGTATCATCGTCCGACAAAAGAGACGAAAGATGATACACGTAGCAAGCAATATGTGACGATAGACAACTACATCTACTGGACGGACAATCAGAATGCCTCGGGCTATACTCCAAAAATTGTCTTCCATGCCCAGAGTTATTATCCTTCATGGATTAAAGATGATACAATGACTTTCTCAGGAACTCATCTGCCCAATAATGCAATCGACGAAAGTGGAGCCGGAACTTATTGGGTGCAGTATTGTTATGGATATGGCTATGTCGATAATGTACCGAACACTGATATTGATTCGGCTATAGATATCGATTGGGCAGTAGATAAAGATGGAAAGAAAGTACACCTTCCTGGAATAGATTTTGTGAAAGTGTATAATGGCATGAATCAGTATTGTGGATGGCTTGGCGAAACATCAACAGAAGTGATGGGTGCTGTCGATCTTCATCTTACAAATACCAATCTTCCTACAAATGGTAAGTAGGAATCCCATTTGTTCATAAAGTTAATGTCCTAGCCCTGCATCATCTAACGAAGATCTTTCGTACTTCGATGCGGGGCTTTTATTTTCAGTTTACTTTCTGCTCTTCTTCTGTGTCCTTTTTCTTTCCAGTCACTTCATCCATGAAGTCGGCAAGATCTTCTCTGAGCCATTGATAGAGATAGAGTGTCTGATAAGAATTGCTCTTGCGAAGAATCATTTCGAGAGAGCCTTGGCTATTATCGTAGCAAGTTATCTCGTTGTGATATTGCTCGTCATGTTCTGCCAGTTTTTTTATCTCGCTTTCTCTTTCTCTTCTCAGCATCGTACAAACCGGATTGAGCAGCTTTATCACCACATTGTCTTTGATATGATGACCTTGGATATAGAGATAGGTGGTCTTTGGCTCAAGTCCCAGCTTCTTCAAACTTTCTCCTAAAGCTTCAACCTTGTCTTGTTGTGCAGCAAACTTGTTCCGTAGTCTGTTAAGAGTAGACCGAACATGATGTTCCATCTCGTCGAGACTTTGCCCCGGCTTGTTGACATTGACATCACTGAACAAACGGGCAGCATCATTAAAGGCATGCATCGGAAAAGTATGAGTGTCATGCTGCTTGTAAAACCAAATGCACCACAAGAATAATGGATAAGATATTTCTGAATATCGTTCCATAAATGTCACAAAATCGAGTACCTGCCTATCGTTTAAAGTAGTCTGAACGCAAACGTCGTGCAGTCCTTCGGCATAGCATTGATAATTTTCAATAGCATAGGCATAGGTTTGGAAAATATACTTGTTGGCATTGATATCGTCGGATACTTTTGTAGCACCTTGAAGCAGGAAATCATAATCACTATCGACACATGCTATCAGATTGGGACCGAGTTGCCCGGCTTGTAGTGAATTCATCAAAACCATCTTCTTGCCTTTAGCAAGAGTAGTTTGTGACGGAAGCATTACTTCGAAATAATGGTTTTCATCTTCGAACTCGGAAAGTATATTACGCCAAAATGCGACATCATCATAGCTCTCGACGTATGCTACGATGCGTTGTTTCTGGCGTTTGGGGTACAAACTGCGTGATGCTCCAAAATAGTTGGAGGATAAGTTATCTGTGAGCCTTCTCGACATGGCATCTACTCATTAATAACAGTTGCAATATCGCTCACTTCGGTCACTTTGTCTATCCAACCCTCCATAATGACGGCAGGAGAGTGGGTGGTGAGAATAATTTGTGCGTTCGGATTGAGCTTTCTGATTGTTCCGATAAGCTTTTGTTGCCATTCGATGTGGAGCGATGCTTCCGGCTCGTCCATAAACAGAATGCAATGCTGATTATCTTCTACCAATGCTGTAAGCAGAATGAGTACCATGTGTTTCTCACCCGAAGACAATTTGTAAGGAAGCAACAATTCGCCGTCTTGATAGAAGGCAATATCATTGCGTTTTCTTGCTATCTTCTTATTAGTATAGCTGAATAGTTCGTCAATACTATCTTGGAACAACTGCTTCGGCTTAGATATCTCGGCTGCTTTCAGACGGTCTTCTTCGTTGTCGCTGGCGAGTTGCTCTATCATTCGGTTGCCTATATTGACTTGGTAATCCAGGTATCTGCGTTGCATCAGATAAAGTTGCCAATCGAGTTCGGATTTTACATTCTTATCAGCCATTCGAGCTGTAAACTCTCCTTGGATAAGAGGACGGTCGTAACTTCTGATGAAATCATAAACGATATAGTCGGCGTTTTCGGGGTCGAAGAATAGGTGAACGTTATCAACGACACCATTGGCTGCCTCTCCCGCCATCTTCTCTAGAAAACCGACAGAGCGGTTTAGTATGGTTGTTTTGCCCACACCATTCAGACCAGAAAGGATATTCACATCTGGTCTTAAATCCCAAGCAATATTGTATTTGTTCCACAAATCGCTTATTTCAATACGTCTAATGTAATTCGCTCTTGTTCTCATCGTCGTAATGATTAGTATTTCTTTCTTCAAAGTTAATCATTCTTCTGATTTTATTGTTACTTTTGTGGGAAATATATCAAAGAAAGCGAAAGAAATGCCAAACGATAAGAACATTAGAGGACATGCGGCTATTCTTGCCGCCAATGCTTTATGGGGATTGAATGCATCAATAGGAAAAACTATCCTTACCGAACTGTCCGCGCTCACCGTGACTACAGTTCGTATGGTAGCTGCTGCCTTGGTGTTTTGGGGATTCTCTTTGTTTATTCCTAAAGAGCATGTTCATCATCAAGATATGCTGAAATTGTTTTTTGCAGCCTTGCTGGGTGTTGTGCTCAATCAAGGGGTGTTCCTTTTCGGCTTGTCGTATACCACTGCTCTTGATGCTTCGATTGTAACAACTGCCACGCCGATACTGACCATGATTATCGCTGCTATTTATTTAAAGGAGCCGATAACAGGTATGAAAGTGATGGGCATATTTGTCGGGGCGATAGGAGTATTTATCTTGATTATGAACTGCCAGACCACTGGTCGTCATCCTGGTAATCTGACAGGTGATGTACTTTGTTTGCTCTCTCAACTTAGCTTTGCTTTCTATCTAGTATTATTCAAAGATCTGGTATCCAAGTATTCACCGATTACTATTTGCAAATGGTTGTTTATCTATGCTTCGGTCTGCTTCATACCTTTCTCTTATGCCGATCTTGTTTCACTCGACTTCTCAACATTCTCTGCTGCTCTGTGGCTGAGGCTAGGATATGTTGTGATTGGTAGTACTTTCCTTTCTTATATTTGCTTGATGAGTAGTCAGCGCCTGTTGCGCCCCACTATTGTCAGTATGTACAACTATATTCAACCCGTTGTTGTTGCAGTTGT
>DAIUBN010000151.1:0-7130 GCA_036846645.1 Bacteroidaceae bacterium
CAGCTGATAATTCTCGGTACTGACTTGTGATTCGAGTTGAGCAACATCGGCCTTATTTAATGTACCGACTTTGAACATTTGTTTGGCACGTTCGAGTTGCTTTTTCGACAGACTTAAAGAATTCTCGTCTGTTTTGATTGTTTCGGCTGCATAGAGAATCTGAACATAAATTTTAGTAATCGATTCTTCTATATTCTTTTCGGAGGTTCTTACAGCCAGGTCGGCAATCTTGCTATTCAGATTCTGAAGTTCGATGTTCTTCTTGATCTTTCCACCGTTATAAAGTGTCATTGAAGCATTCAGACCATAATTACCAGTATAGGTTGTCTTACTGCTAGTCGAGATGACGTCGCTTCCATTTACCGTACTAGACGATTGTTGGAAAGGGCGATTGGCCAGGCCTTGGTCGGTCGAGAAAGATAGGCTCGGTTGTCGTGCAGCTTTCGCTTCGAGTACGTCGATTTTGGCACTGGCAGCGTTCACCTTGTTCTTCTGAAGTGTGATGTTCTGCTTCAAAGCATAGTCAATGCAACTCTGCAATGTCCATTGTGCAGGCTTTACTACTTTTGTAGTATCTTGTGCCCAAATACTGCCGAACATCGCAAGTAGGCAGAATGTTGCTGTGAGTAATCTCTTTGATTTCATTTTGTATCTGTTCTATTATATTTTGACGATACAAAAATAGAACAGACAAAAAAATTGGGCAAAAAAGATAGACCACGATAAGTTTTTCGACGAAATCCGCCGATTTTTTATCGATGAAACGCAAAAAGGTTCAATGTAACGTAAGGAGACTACGTTATAACGTTATCAATAAGAATTACCTAGCTATTTCTTTTCACCAATCTTATGAACTTGTCGGGATAAGGTGTCTCGAATTTCATCACCTGATGCGTTACAGGATGATAGAAGTTGAGTCGGAAAGCATGAAGAGCAATTCTTCCTATCGGGTTGATATCGCAACCATACTTTAAGTCGCCAACGATAGGATGCTGCAAATCCTGCATGTGGACACGAATCTGATTCTTTCGTCCAGTCTGGAGTTTCATCTCTACCAACGAATATATCGGACCGGCTTCTATGGTGTGATAATCGGTAATGGCATACTTTCCTCCATTATCTACATCACTGCTATAAGTCAGGAAGTGTTTGTTCTCCATCAACCAGTTGGCAACTTGTCCGTCGCGAGGTTCGATAGTTCCACATACCACTGCTATATAACGTCTGTCGATAATAGCATCTTTCCAAGTATGTTCCAAATCTTGCTGAACATCAACAGATTTGGCATAAATCAGTAAGCCGGATGTACCTCTATCGAGACGATGAACTACATGGGCCGTACAATTCTGATCGGTCTGATAAAGATAATTGTCGAGCAAGTCTTTGACGTTGGTACTCTTCTTGCCGACACCCATCGACAATACATTAGGCTCCTTATCAATGACAATAATCCAGCGATCTTCATAAACGATATGGAAATAAGGATTCTTATGCTCTTTGTGTTTGTCGGGACTTTTGCTCACTTCTACCGTCATGCCCGGCTTCAACTGAAAGTCGAAATGCGATTCCAGTCTGCCATCAACTCTCACACCATTGCCAGAAAGAATAGCTTTGGCTTTAGTACGGCTGATACCATCTAATTTCTGCATGATATATTCCAATAAGCCTTTTGATTCTGCTACCTTGAATGTTGTGAAGCGAGGTCCTTGATTCCTTTGATTTCCCATATCTGTTTTTATTAATTTCTTTTCTTTATTCTTTGGCTTTATAGGGCTTATATAGGCCATAAGGCTTATAAACCCTATAAAAACTACTGACTACTATTGCGCTGCCACAGCAAGAGTGAGCAGACTTATTTTTATTCCTTCTACCTCTGCAAAGCTCTCCATAAAGGCCGTTGCCGTTGCACCGGTAGTAAGCACATCATCTATTACAAGAACATGTTTGCCTTTAATTCTTTCGGGATGTTCGAGTTCGAAGATGTGCTGAACATTCTCATATCTTTGATAAGGTGTCTTCTGAGTTTGCGTTTCAACATGCTTCACACGTTTCACCGCCGTCATTTCTATCGGTAGTTTGGTAATGGCAGAGATACCTTTGGCAATCCATTCACTTTGATTGAAACCACGGTCACGCTGTTTCTTCTTGTGAAGCACCACGGGCATCAATAAATCGATACCATCAAAGAAGCCCGAAGGTCTGAGCTCGGCAGCCATCTGACGCCCCATCACCGCACCAATCTCTTTCTTCTTGGCATACTTCATCTCGTGGATAATCTTTCGCATCTCACCACCTCTATAATAATAGTAGTATGATGTAGCTTTTTCGAGTTTCACTTTGTTCCAGAACAAGCGCTCTATCGGATTATCAGGAAGCAGATGATAGTTGGTGCGCGGCAAATTCATATTGCAAGAAGTGCACAAAAATTCCTCGCTGCGCATCAGTGGTTTCCCACAGACGACGCAACAGCGAGGAAATAGAAGGTCTATAAATGATTTGTAATATGTAGACAGCTTATTCACTACGATTAGCACGTTTACGTTCCAAATCATCAAGAATTATTTTACGCATTCTCATGTGTTTAGGAGTAACTTCCAAATATTCATCTTCCTTAATATATTCCAAAGCCTCTTCGAGAGAGAATTGAACAGGAGGAATCAATCTAGCTTTTTCGTCAGCACCCGAAGCACGCATGTTGGTAAGTTTCTTAGATTTAGTAACATTTACCACCAAGTCATTGTCTTTGTTGTGCTCACCTACTACCTGTCCGCCATATACTTCTTCTTGAGGGAAGATAAAGAAACGGCCACGGTCTTGCAGCTTATCGATAGCATAAGCAAAGGCTGTACCACCTTCGAGTGCTACCAACGAACCATTTGTACGGCGATTGATTTCGCCTTTGAAGGGTTGATATTCTTTGTAGCGATGTGCCATAACGGCTTCACCTGCCGAAGCGGTAAGCACGTTGGTACGAAGTCCGATAATACCTCTCGAAGGTATTTCGAATTCGAGATTCACACGTTCGCCTTGATTGGTCATCATTACCAGATTACCTTTACGGCGTGTCACCATATCGATAATCTTACTGCTATATTCTTCAGAAACATTGATCGTCAATTCCTCAACAGGTTCGAATCTCTCACCATTAATCTCTTTGAAGATAACTTGTGGCTGTCCTACCTGCATTTCATAACCCTCGCGGCGCATGGTCTCGATAAGTACAGAAAGATGGAGTACACCACGACCTGAAACGATCCATTTGCCCTCAACATCACCACTCTTGACACGCAGTGCAAGGTTTTTCTCCAATTCTTTGCTCAAACGATCTTGAATATGACGTGAAGTAACGAACTTACCATCTTGTCCATAGAAAGGAGAATCGTTGATGGTGAAGAGCATACTCATTGTTGGTTCATCAATAGTGATAGGTGGAAGTGGTTCCGGATTTTCGAAGTCACAAACAGTATCACCGATTTCAAAACCTTCAATACCAATCAAAGCACAGATATCACCAGAAGAGACCTCAGACTTTTTGACGCGTCCCATTCCTTCGAATACATGAAGCTCTTTGATTTTAGATTTCTCTAATGTTCCGTCACGTTTGGCCAATGTGATATTCATTCCTTCTTTCAGTGTACCACGATGAACACGTCCTACGGCGATACGTCCGGTATACGAAGAGAAGTCGAGCGAAGTAATCAGCATTTGAGGAGTGCCTTCGAGCTGCTTAGGAGCAGGAATATTCTCCAAGATACAGTCCAACAAAGGAGTAATGTTATCGGTCGGTTTCTTCCAATCGGTATTCATCCATCCGTTTTTGGCTGAACCATATATAACTGGGAAGTCGAGCTGGTCATCTGTAGCATTCAGATTATACATCAACTCCCAAATCATATCTTTAACCTCTTCGGGACGACAGTTTGGTTTATCTACCTTATTAATAACTACGATGGGCTTGAGTCCTATTTCGAGCGCCTTTTGCAACACGAAACGTGTTTGTGGCATCGGACCCTCAAAAGCATCGACAAGAAGAAGACAACCGTCTGCCATATTCAGCACACGTTCTACCTCACCACCGAAGTCACTGTGACCCGGAGTATCAATAATATTAATCTTTACGTCTTTGTAGTTAATCGAAACGTTTTTCGATAAAATTGTTATCCCTCGTTCACGCTCCAAATCATTGTTATCTAGAATCAGGGTTCCCTTTTCCTGATTATCGCGGAACAAGTGTCCCGCCAACAACATTTTATCTACCAGCGTGGTTTTACCATGATCGACATGGGCAATAATTGCAATGTTTCTTATATTTTGCATACAAAACTAATTTGGCTGCAAAGTTACTACTAAATTCAGGTAAATACTAACTTTCTTTAAAAAAAATCACTTAAAGCATTGAAATATAAAAGGTAATTCATACCTTTGCAGCCACAAAACCAATTTTTTTATATTTTAAAGCAAATAAATTATGTATTTAGACGCTGAAAAAAAACAAGAAATCTTTGGAAAGTACGGAAAGTCCAACACTGATACTGGCTCAGCTGAAGCTCAGATTGCTTTGTTCTCATACCGTATTTCCCACCTGACCGAGCATTTGAAGGTCAACAGAAAAGATTATAGCACAGAGAGAGCATTAACTATGTTGGTAGGTAAACGTCGTCGTTTACTCGATTATCTAAAAGATAGAGATATCGCAAGATACCGTGCTATCGTTAAAGCTCTTGGATTGCGTAAGTAATCATCCGATTACCAGCAAAAAATTAAAACCGCTCACTTCTTATCGAGGTGAGCGGTTTTTTTATTGCTATCAGATTGCCTTTCCTTTCAGGTAGACTCCTGCTACCTTAAATTGTTGATCGAATATCAATAAGTCGGCATCATAGTCCTTTCTTATTTGTCCAAGATGGTCTGCCATATTTAGCGATTGTGCCGGATAGAGCGATGCCATATTGATGGCTTCGGCAAGCGGAATATCTATTTGTTCTACACAGTTCTTCACAGCCTTGAGCATCGAAAGTGCCGAGCCCGAAATCGTTTCTTTACCATCTGCACCGATAGTGACATAATGATCGTCTTTCAAGATATGATGATAAGCTCCCGTCTGACAAGCAGTAACGGCATCGGTAATCAGTATCAACGAATCGCCCAATATCTGTTTGGCAAGTCGCACCATCGGAAAACTGACATGAATGCCGTCGGCTACTATTCCTGTGAAGGGTTTGCAACGGAAGATAGCCGGTATCAAACCCGGATGACGATGATGCATGGGCTGCATACCATTAAATAGATGTGTTGCCATTCTCTTCTTTCCGGTGAGAAAATGAAGAGCTTCTTCGTAAGAAGCGGCACTATGTCCCATCGATACGACCACATTCTGACTGTCCAGGTATCGAATGACCTCTTCGGGTTGTAGTTCGGGTGCCATTGTCATAATTCGAACCTCTCCATGCGCCGGTTCTATCAGTTCTTTCACTTCGGAAAGAGTAGCCCGACGTATCAATGATTCGGGATGAGCTCCTTTGCTGAGCGGATTGATATAAGGGCCTTCGATATGTAGTCCCAAAAAGTTGGATAGTGCTTCTTTACGATAATCTACTGCACTCCTTATAATATGATGATATTCTTCGAGCGTGTTGGTGGCAGCTGTTGCCAAAAATCCTGTTGTGCCTTCTTTAAGAAGAGCCCTTGCCATGATGCCCAACTTCTCTGCACTGAAACCTGTTCCGCACAGTGCGCCGCCGGCACCGTTCACTTGTATGTCAATCAGGCCTGGCGAGAGGTATTGCCCTTTCAAATCTATCCGTTCAATGTCTGCGGGAAGAGTTTCTTCATCTGTTACATCTATAATCTTCGAGTCTTTTACGACTACAGCTTTACCTCGTAGAAGACTTCCACCGGTAATAATAGTGCTGTTTACTAAACTGAATGCTTTCATTCTTTTGTAGGGATTGTGTATTTTGAAGTACAAAATTAGCAATATATATTGATAGGTTGTTCACGAGATAGAGTATTTAGAAACTATTAAATTACTTTTTATTCAGAAAATCGTCTATCCTAAAGATAGAATTTAAAAGATAATTTACTTTCTATTAAGATAGGGCTATCTTATTCTCTATATCATCCAATATTTCTTTTATTAACTATTTTGCCTCGGTCCTATTTTAATGTTTATTTGCATATTTCACTATTCATAAGATGTTAATGAACATGAATAGAGATATTCAGCAAAAAAAGATAAAGATAGTAAATATCTATATTTTAAATAGATATATTAAACTATCAAATCTGATTCGCAAGTTGAATATACATACTTTATGGAATATAACAATTTTTATAGCCAAATTATCTATTATCAAAGACCGGAAGATACAGATAATTTCTAAATTTGTGAAGTGACTATTGAACCATAAATCGATATCAACAAACTTTTAAAAAACACAACTATGGCAGTTATCGCACTCGATATTGGTGGAACCAAAATAGCAGGTGCTATTTTATCGGCAGATGGAACAATAATGTTCAATCACCGCAACTTGTTGAAGGGACGTGAAGGCAATGACGTTGGCAAACTCATTGCCGAGAACTTGTCTCGGCTGTTGGCGAAGGCCAGATACCATAAGATTAACATTGATGGTGTAGGGGTTTGTATTCCGGGTAGCGTCAATCCGCAGACGGGCAGAGTATGGGCTCCAAACATTCCGGGATGGCAGAACTATCCGCTTCTCGAAGTACTCAAGGATGTTGTCGACAATCCTTCTATCCATATATCTATCGATAACGACCGCATCTGCTATGTTTATGGTGAGATGTGGCAAGGAGCTGCCAAAGATTGTCAGAATGTGATATTTATTGCCGTGGGTACCGGTATCGGAGCCGGTATTATAATAGATGGTAGAGCACTTCATGGTGCCGATAATATTATTGGCGCTACGGGTTGGATGGCATTGGAGCCTCCCTATCGTGAAGAGTTCGATGCCGCCGGATGTTTCGAATATTATGCTTCGGGAGCTGGTATCTGTGGCAGAGCAAAAGAGGTGGTAAGAGACAACAAGTCGTATCGTGGCCGACTCAGGCAGATGCCGATAAGCCGTATCACAACAAACGATGTCTTCGAAGCCTATAACGAGAAC
>DAIUBN010000152.1:0-7123 GCA_036846645.1 Bacteroidaceae bacterium
GGTACTACAATCATATTAATTTATTAATGTATAAAAAGTATTTAATAATAAAATATTTTATTCTATTTAGCGTGCAAAAGTACTCAATGTTTCGTTATCTACAAAACTTTCTGACGTTTTTTATTCATTTCTTATCAAAAAGAATTGTCTTAGCCTTAGCAAGTTAATAAATATAGAGCGCAAAATAACGTTGACTATTTTTTGAAATGCCCAATGTTTCCGCTATCTTTACGACAGTTTTACACCTTAATATATAATAGTGATATGGAACATAGTTCAATAAGCCGGCTCTTCAAGTTAAGAGCCTTATTTTCAGAGTACAATATTGATGGATTCATTATTCCAACATCAGATCCTCACTTGAGTGAATACACTGCAGCCCATTGGAAGTTTCGCAAATGGATATCTGGATTTAGCGGTTCGGCAGGTACTGTTGTAGTACTAAAAGACAAAGCTGGTCTTTGGACAGATTCGAGATATTTTATACAAGCCACCAAGCAGTTAGAAGGGTCTACTATCGACTTGTACAAAGAGAAACTACCAGAGACTCCATCTATTGAGGATTTTATCAAGTCCAATCTTTCTAAAGGATGTAGTATAGGTATTGACAACCGACTTTTTTCAGCATCGCAAGTGAAGTTATATCAACAATCACTAAGCGAAAAAGGCATTACCTTAACAAGTTGTACCGATCTTGTTGATAAGATTTGGAATGACAGACCAGCTTTTCCTGATTCAAAAGTAGAAATATACCCTATTGAGTATGCCGGTATTTCTGCTGACAAGAAGATCGATTCCATAAGAGAGAAATTAAAAGCAAGCAAAGTTGACGGAATATTACTTTCAGCTCTCGATGAGATAGCATGGACACTCAATATAAGAGGAAAAGATGTACATTGCAATCCTGATATTATAAGTTTCCTATTAATAACAAAAGATAGTGCAAGATTCTATATCAAATCGTCAAAGCTAACAGAAGAATCAATCAAATATCTCAGTTCACTTCACGTCAACATTTTAGACTATAATGATATCTATCAAGATGTTTCACAATTAAAAGAGTCTTCTATTCTTGTTGACCCCAAAAAGATTAATGATGCCCTCTACGCTGGTTTGGGAGAACGTTGTGTTGATGGCACGTCTCCAATAGCTCTTCTAAAGGCCATCAGAAACAAACAAGAAATTGCCGGTCTTCATTCAGCGATGAAGAAAGATGGCATCGCCATGGTAAAATTCATCTATTGGCTTCAGTCTGCTATTCAATCTGGCAACGAAACAGAAATGAGTGTCAGCGACAAGTTGCATACCTTTCGTGCCGAACAACCTTTATTCCAAGGCGACAGTTTCGATACCATTTCGGGGTACGATAAGCATGCAGCCATTGTGCACTACTCTGCCACAAAAGAAAGTGATATCAAGATTGAACCTCACGGATTTCTTCTTGTCGACTCTGGAGCTCAATATCTGGATGGTACGACAGATATCACCCGCACTTTTGCTTTGGGAAAGCTCACAGAAGATGAACGTACAGACTATACCCTTATTCTAAAAGGACATATCAATCTTGCAATGGCTGTTTTCCCAGCAAAAACTACAGATGGCCAACTCGATATACTTGCCAGATTGCCAATATGGAAACGCCATAAAAACTTCCTCCACGGCACAGGACATGGTGTAGGTCACTACCTTAGTGTTCACGAAGGACCGCAAAGCATTCGGATGGAACAGAATCTGACAGCAATGCATCCAGGAATGCTTACTTCTAACGAACCAGGAATATACATTGAAGATAAATACGGTATTCGCATCGAGAATCTTACCTTAGTTGTTGATGAAGGCGAAGGAATGTTTGGCAACTATTATCGCTTCGAGACGGTAACGCTCTGTCCCATCGACAAGACACCAATTGTCAAAGCGCTACTCAACGAGGACGAAATAGCATGGCTGAATAACTACCACAAGAAAGTATACGAGCTGATATCCCCATCTTTAAATGATGACGAAAGGAATTGGCTACGTGAAGCAACCAGTGAATTGTAAATAATATTCATACCTTATTATATATAGCATAATTTATGGCAATAATCAAGTCAGTTAGGGGATTCACCCCAGAGATTGGAAACAACTGTTTTTTGGCCGATAATGCTGCAATTATCGGTGACGTCAAGATAGGTGACGAATGCAGCATTTGGTTCAGCACCGTACTTCGTGGCGATGTCAATTCCATTAGGATAGGCAACGGCGTGAACATTCAAGACGGTAGCGTTCTGCATACTCTTTATCAAAAGTCGACCATCGAAATTGGTGATAATGTTTCTGTCGGGCACAATGTTACTATTCACGGAGCAACAATCAAAGAATACGCTCTGATAGGAATGGGTTCAACAGTTCTCGACGGTGCCGTTGTTGGCGAAGGAGCTATCGTTGCTGCCGGAGCATTGGTTTTGAAGAACACCATCATTCCTCCTCACACCATTTGGGGCGGTGTTCCTGCAAAGTTTATTAAAGAAGTAGATCCAGCTCAAACCAAAGAAATGAATTATAAGATAGCCCGCAACTATCACATGTATGCCTCTTGGTATAAAGAATAGAGACCTGGGGAAATAAAAAACTGTCTGCACAAATAGCTTTTAAGCCATGATGCAGACAGTTTTCTTATTATATTGTCAAAGCACTACTTTACCGGGATTTTATCTATACGGCGTTGATGTCTTCCACCTTCGAAAGAGGTACTGAAAAATTCAGACATTATTTTGTCGGCCATATCTGTCGAAATAAATCGACCGGGCATCACCAAGACATTAGCATCATTATGCTGACGTGCCAAGTGAGCAATTTCAGGAATCCAACAAAGAGCAGCACGAATACCTTGATGTTTGTTCAAAGTCATTGCTATTCCATTACCGCTTCCGCAGATAGCGACTCCCAAATAGCATTCACCGGCTTCGACAGCCAAAGCCAAAGGATGAGCAAAATCCGGATAATCACAACTTTCGGACGAATAGGTTCCAAAATCTTTGTAAGATAAACCTTTAGCGTCCAGCCATTGTTTCACAAACTGTTTCAGTTCAAAACCGGCATGATCACTACACAATCCCAGCGTTTTCATTATAGCATCTCCTTTACTTGTTTATAAACATTCTCAGCAGTAAAACCAAGTTTTTCGTCAAGCACTTTATATGGAGCAGAGAAACCGAACGAATCGAGTCCCCAAATCTTACCATTAGCGCCAACCAAGCCTAGCAGATTAACGGGCAAACCGGCTGTCATACCAAATATCTTAGCACCTTTCGGTAATACAGATTCTTGATAATCGGCAGACTGGCTACGGAACAAGCCCTCTGAAGGAGCCGAAACAATACGAACCTTTATTCCATCTTTACGAAGCAATTCGGTACCAGCTACAAGAGTTGAAACTTCAGAGCCCGTTGCCACTAAAATGACATCGGGATTATTGTCAGAGCCAGCTACTACATAAGCACCTTTGGCTGCTTGAGAATAATCATTGCCGGCAGGCAGATCCACAATATTCTGACGAGAGAATATCAAAGCTGTAGGAGTCGACATATTTTCCATAGCCAGACGCCAAGCCATCGTTGCCTCTTCTACATCGGCAGGACGAAGCACAAGCATTGAATTCTGTCCGGCATGATTCTTCAATTTTTCCATCAGTCTGATCTGAGCCTCCTGTTCTACTGGTTCGTGAGTCGGTCCGTCTTCACCAACTCGGAAAGCGTCGTGAGTCCAGATAAACTTCACAGGTTGTTGCATCAGAGCAGCCATGCGAATAGCAGGTTTCATATAATCTGAGAAGACAAAGAATGTAGCACAAGCAGCAATGACACCACCATGTAGCGACATACCGATACAGATGCAAGCCATGGTCAGTTCGGAAACGCCAGCCTGGAAGAAAGCACCGCTAAAATCACCTTTCTTAAAGGCATGCGTCTTCTTCAAGAAACCATCAGTCTTATCAGAGTTAGATAAGTCGGCCGAAGCCACTACCATATTCTCTACCTGAGTAGCCAATACGCCTAGCACGGTTGCCGAAGCAGCGCGAGTTGCAGCATTCGGTTTCTGCTGAACAGCATTCCAATCAATCTTCGGAGCTTTACCCGAGAAGAAGTTCTCTAGTTTGGCAGCCAATTCAGGATTTTGTTTTGCCCATTGAGCCTTGGCAGCAAGGCGTTCTGCAACAATCTTCTTCAGTTCGGCTTCACGACGAGCATAGAGTTCGGCAACTTCAGGGAATACAACAAATGGATTCTCTGGATTTCCACCCAAATGTTTTATTGTATTGATATAGGCATCGCCACCAAGTGGAGAGCCATGAGTAGCACAATTGGCTTCGAAGCTACTACCATCAGCTTTCAAAGCACCTTTGCCCATTATTGTCTTGCCAATAATTAATGTAGGACGTTCTTTCTCGGCCTGAGCTTCTTTGATAGCAGCACGAATCGCATCCGGATCATTGCCACAGATAGAGATTGTCTTCCAACCCCAAGCCTCATATTTTTTAGCAGTATCTTCGATTGTCACATCTTTCGTTTCGGTAGAAAGCTGAATATCGTTCGAATCATAGAACATGATAAGATTATTCAGTCCCAGTGCACCAGCCACACGTCCTGTACCTTGAGATATTTCTTCCTGAACACCGCCATCCGAGATATAAGCATAAATAGTTTGATTCATGACCTCGCCGAAACGAGCCTTCAAGAATTTTGCAGCTATCGCAGCACCAACAGCATAAGCGTGACCTTGTCCCAGAGGGCCAGAAGTATTTTCTATTCCCCGCATCACATTTACTTCGGGATGACCAGGAGTTGGACTGTCCCATTGACGGAACTGCTGAAGTTCTGCCATTGTAAACTTGCCAGTAAGAGCCAAAGTCGAATAAAGCATAGCCGACATGTGCCCTGGATCAAGGAAAAAGCGGTCGCGACCTTCCCATTTAGGATTCTCGGGATCATAAACCAAAAATTCAGAATAAAGCACATTGATAAAATCTGCGCCTCCCATAGCACCACCGGGATGACCGGAATTAGCTTTTTCGACCATCGAAGCAGCCAAAACACGGATATTGTCGGCTGCGCGGTTCATTAGTTTACTGTCATTCATCGTTTCAAAATTATTAGGTTTTTGTTCTAAGCAATTGTTTTTGTGGGTGTAAAGATAACACTTATTTATCGGCTATACAAGAAAAAACAAAAAATAAGCTGCTTCGCCACAAAGATTCGTTTATTAACCTACAATTATAACACATTATCTTATAGAATACTAATATTCATCATAATAATTTATTCAAACAGTTTGTTTTCGGGCAAAAATTAGGAAAAACCATTTATTAGTACTATTTTTGTCGCCGTAAACAATAGAGTTTATTCTGAAATCTTCTTTGTGCATGTTTTTTTCGCTATTCGTCTCAGCGAATTATCTCATTCCAAAATTGACATCATTATTCGCTTCTTTGTTTAAAGAATTGGCGTGAGCAATCACTCCAATGAGAACAGATCAAAAGGACATTATGACATTTAAAGAACTCAATCTCTCTAAGGCGGTAATGAAAGCCGTAGAAGAGAAAAATTATTCAAATCCCACCCCCATCCAACAGCAGGCCATTCCGGTTGCGACAACAGGAAGAGACTTGTGCGGCATCGCCCAAACAGGGACGGGGAAGACAGCAGCATTCGCCATACCTATAATTGAGCAGCTTTGCAAGTTGCCCAAAGGTAAAGAGAAAAAGCGTGCTATTAAAGCGCTTATCCTTACTCCAACCCGCGAACTCGCTATCCAAATAGAAGAATCATTTGCCGATTACGCAAAATATACCGATCTTCGTCACACCGTTATCTTCGGCGGCGTTAATCAGAATCCACAGATAAAGACATTAATACAAGGTGTTGATATACTGACAGCCACTCCAGGCCGATTGCTCGATTTGATTGGTCAAGGTTATATCAAACTCAATAGTCTCAACGTCTTTGTACTCGACGAGGCAGACCGCATGCTAGATATGGGATTCATCCACGACATTCGTCGTCTGCTTCCCCTACTACCCAAGAAACGTCAGACGATGCTCTTCTCGGCCACTATGCCGCAAGAAATCGTTGCCATCTCCAAATCCATCCTATTTCATCCTGCCAAAGTCGAAGTTGCTCCCGTTGCATCGGTAGTCGACACGATAGAGCAGAACGTTTTCTTCGTGGAAAAGAAAGAAAAGATGGAATTGCTGGTAAAAGTGATAGGCAGAGAGAACAACAAATCAATTCTGGTTTTTTCGCGCACCAAACATGGGGCCGACAAGATTGCCCGAACTCTGAACAAGCGCAATATTGCTTGTGCCGCCATTCATGGCAACAAGTCGCAAAATGCTCGTCAAAATGCACTGAATGATTTCAAATCGGGTAAAACAAATATTATCATAGCAACAGATATTGCCGCCAGAGGCATTGATATACAAGATTTGGGAGTAGTCATCAATTACGACCTCCCTGATGTAGCCGAAACTTACGTCCACCGCATCGGTAGAACAGGAAGAGCAGGAAAATCGGGCGTAGCCTTCACATTTTGTTCTGAAGAAGAACATACCATGATGAGAAGTATACAACGACTCACCGGCAAAAGATTGACTGAAAAGAAAATAACAGCGTAAAATAAGAGAATTGAACAAGTGCACGAGACATAAGTGCTGTGCGCAATCAATAATAATTAACAATTTAACAAAAGAAAAGATGAACATTTATGTATCACACTTAGACTGGAACACAACAGGTGACAGCCTACAAGATTTATTCGCACAGTATGGTGAGGTTAGCTCAGCCAACATTATCACCGACCGTGAAACAGGTCGCTCTCGTGGTTTTGGCTTTGTAGATATGCCTAACGACGAAGATGGTCAGAAAGCAATCGAAGAGCTCAACGGAAAAGAATTCGAAGGAAAAGAAATTAACGTAAGCGTTGCTCGCCCAAGAGAAGAAAGACCACGTGGTGGTTTCGGTGGTGGCAATCGTGGTGGTTTCGGCGGTGGCAACCGTGGCGGATACGACCGTAGAAGATACTAGTCTTTAGAGAGACTAACAACCCATCAGGCGGAAAGCAGAATCTGTTTTCCGCCTGATTTTGT
>DAIUBN010000153.1:0-7063 GCA_036846645.1 Bacteroidaceae bacterium
GATCTTCAAGTGGAATACGCTGTTCGCGGCCTTGCGGCCCCAAGAATCCTCCACAAGCGATAGTCATGCCATGTACCATGTCGTGGCCGATACGTTCGATAAGTCCATCATCGGCATGAATAACGTAGGGATGAGGTTGGCACACATTGCCTTCCCAGCCCATGTAGTTGACGAAATCTTCTTCGAGGTCGAGGTCGCACACTTCGTTGCGTCCGGCATAGAAATTAAGCAGGCCGTCGAAACCGATAGATTTGACAGAGCAGATGAAACTTCCTGTAGGGGTATTGGGTTGTAGTCCACCACAAGTGCCGATACGTACAATATCGAGAGCAGTAAGTTGATCTTTTTCTTCGCGGGTATTGAAGTCGATATTGGCGAGGGCATCAATCTCATTGAGCACGATATCGATGTTATCGCAACCTATTCCGGTAGAGATAACGCTGATGCGTTTGCCTTTGTATAAGCCCGTAAGGCTATGAAATTCGCGGTTCTCGTTCTTACATTCTATGCTGTCGAAGTATTTGGCAAGCATGGCTACTCGGCCCGGGTCGCCTACTAAGATAATCTTATGAGCAAGCTGTTCGGGCTTGATATGAAGGTGGAAGACACTGCCATCTTCGTTGATGATGAGCTCTGAAGGAGCAAAATATTTTTTCATGATTACAAACTAATGATTGTCGCTATTTGATTGCTGGGGTAGAGGGCTTATTGCCTACTGTCGGCTTTGCTATTGTATCACGCATATTGGTATCGGCTTCGATATTTTTGATGCGCATATAGTCCATGATGCCCAAGTTGCCGCTCTTGAAAGCTTCTGCCATAGCGAGAGGAATCTGAGCCTCTGCCTGGATAACATTGGCTTTGGCCTCTTGAGCTTTGGCTTTCATCTCTTGCTCTTGAGCTACAGCCATAGCACGACGCTCTTCGGCTTTGGCCTGAGCAATATTCTTATCGGCATTTGCCTGATCCATCTGAAGGGTAGCACCGATGTTCTTACCTATATCAATATCGGCGATATCGATAGATAGAATTTCGAAAGCAGTACCGGCATCGAGACCTTTGCTGAGTACCAGTTTAGAGATAGAATCAGGATTCTCGAGCACCGATTTATGATTGAGTGCCGAACCGATAGAAGAAACAATGCCTTCGCCTACACGGGCCAAGACTGTATCTTCACCGGCACCACCAACGAGTTGGCGAATGTTGGCACGTACAGTGACACGAGCTTTGGCAATCATCTGAATACCATCTTTGGCAACTGCCGAAACTGGCGGAGTATCAATGACTTTAGGGTTGACAGACATTTGAACAGCTTCGAACACATCACGACCGGCAAGGTCGATAGCGGTAGCCATCTGGAAGGGTAGATCGATATTGGCTTTTGATGCCGAGACGAGCGCATGGACGACACGCTCTACATGACCGCCAGCCAAGTAGTGAGCTTCGAGTCCATCGCGGGTAATATTTTGCAATCCGGCTTTGTGAGCCTCGATAAGTCCCGGAACGATGACATAAGGAGGTACCTTACGGATGCGCATTAGAAACAATTGGATGAGTGAGATATTGACTCCCGACACTTTTGCCGACAACCAAAGGAAGAACGGCACATAGTGGAAGAAAATAGCCAGAAACAACACACCGGCAATAACGGCGATGATAATTAGCGTAATAGAATCCATAATAATTGGGTATTAATGATTTGTTTTATTGTTTACGAACATAGATAGTGCCATCGGTGATGCGCTCTACAACGATAGCTGTCTTGGCACTTAGAAAACCATCGCAAGAAGTCACTTCGACAATCTTGCCATCCATATCGGCATAACCTACCAATGCCAGACGGGTAGTGGTAGTGCCTTGGTCGCCAACTTTCACACTAGGCATCTTGAGGTTCTCTACCGAAGAATCTATCGTCTGTTTAAGAGAAATTCGATCGAGTGTCTTGGATTTCATGAACATGATGACTGTGATGAGAATCGCAGCAAGAGAGATCACAAGTGTGATAATAAACCCTGTGATGCCAAGGTCTACGTATGCCAGATAGTTGGCGATGACGAGACAAGTGACAGCTGCAAAACTTGCCAGACTGATACCTGGAATGATAAACAACTCTACCATAAATAGTAGAACAGCAGCAATGACAAGTATGACAATGATAAAAATATCCATAAGCAAACGATTTTATAGGTTACTATTCTTAGAACTTCATTGTTTCGAGCTGGCGGATAGAACGTTTCTGCTTCTCGATAGATTTCTCTGCTTCAAGTTGAGAACGTTCTAGTGTAGAAATAGAATTGGCAAGGTTTTGTTTGACATTACTGTCGCCTTTGCCATATTGAGAGCGTAGTCCGTTGAGTTTCATCTCATTCTGTTTGTATGCTTCTTCATCTTGTTGCAATTGCTTGAAAGCCATTGCAGCCTCGTTGGACTTGAAATCGGAATATTCGCGATAAATGTGACTATCATTGATGACGAAATAGAAGGATCCCGTCTTTTTATTCTGCTTCACCGTGTTGCGGCTCATCACTTTGTTTACCTCTTCACGAGCAGTCTCCAATATGTTGGTATCATTCCAGGTAGATTCTATCTTATTGAGGCGAGCCAGCTCCAACAATTTAGACATAGGCATGCTGTTGATATCGTATACTTTCTTTTCGGCATTGGGAACGAACACATAGATACACACTTTTGAAGTCGGTTGATATCGATCTGAGGCGAACCAACCCAGATTATGATAACTGTCGATAGCCATCATATAGTCATTGTAAGGCGAATTGAAAGGCATGCCGATATTATCAGCTTTCAAGTAACTGTCTGAATTGGTATCGTAGCGGGTGACAAAGATATCATATCCTCCAAGAGAATTTTTACCGTTAGAAGAGAAATACAGTGTGACACCATCGTCGAGCAAGAATGGGTAATTGACATATCCATCACCGCCATTGATAACAGCAGGCAGGATGACTGGAGCATTCCATTCGCCATCTGTAGTCTTGATGCGTCCGAATAGTTTGGTGATACCTTGTTCGTTTCTGTCACCATATATAATACGATCCTGACGTTCTGTTTCGTAAACTGTGGCAGCCGGTGCATTCTCATTCTTGAAATAATCTTTGACGTAATAGAGTGAACCGCTCTCTTTACTCAATTTATAAGCGCTGAGGAAGTCCTTCTTGTCGACGATGAAACTATCGACTACAACTACTTTCTCTACGCCTTGAAGCATGTTCTGTCCCATACGGCAGTGAGCAATATTCTGATCCACTATTTCGGTAGGCAGTTTTTTCTGAATTTGATATCTGCGATAAGTATTGAAGCAGATATCGGCCTTATCGAATAGATACAAGGCTTCGTATGTCTGCCCAAGTGTAAGATTGGCAGCTGCTACACCTTTCTTTACCAATTTCTGTAAGACAGGCAATGCCTCTTTATATTGTTTATTGTCGAAAAGTGCTTTAGCTTCATCAACCGTTTGTGCCTTTATGCAAGAGGCACAAAAAATCAAGAATATAATAATATTAATAGTTCTCTTCATTGTTCTATTGTCTCTTTTTTCATTCGAAATTCAAAAGTAGTAATAAAAAGTGAAATAAACATCATTATTGGGACATAATTATAATTATCTTTGCATCAAGAATTATAGATATAGACCATATCTATCTACCCATAAAGCACTATGGATAATACTAAATGACTTGAAATTGATATGAATACCAACTTCACTATACTTCGACGTTCTTATGGCGACATGGCGATATGTCATGCCTTTTTAAAGCCTGATAATAATGATCTTTTTGACTGCCAGCTTCAGTCCCTGCATCAGCAATATAGACTGCTGCTCGATTCTTGTGGATTGTTGTCAGACAACTTGATATTTAGTAAGGTGTTTGTGACCGATTACCTGAATTATCGTGAATCGATAGATAAAGAAATAACAAATCATCCCGACTTTTGCAACACTGCGCTGTCTATTGTAGAGCAACCTCCACTTGGGGGCTATAAGATAGGTATGATGCTGCTGTTTGTAGAAGCAAAGAATATGCAGAAAGAAGTTCGTGATGGTGTATTCCATTTGAGATTGAATGGTTTGGAACATCTGTTTCAATCTATCAATGTCAAGGTAGAATCTGGAAATCAGCTAGATGTGCTTACTTCCGAAGCCTTTGCACAACATCAGCAGACTTTAGATGAAGAAGGAATAACAATAGCCGATAATTGCATTCGTACTTGGCTCTATGTAAGAGATATAGATAACAATTATCGTTATGTAGTGAAAGGACGCAATGATTATTTTGCCAGTCATGGATTGACTACCGATACTCATTTTATCGCCTCTACCGGTATTGGAGGAAGTGGAAATGCTGCCAATGTGATGCTCGTATCCGATTTCTATTCAATAGTAGGTATTCGTCAGAAGCAGATGAAATATCTGTCTGCCCGTGAGTATCTTAATCCGACTGCAGAATATGGTGTGGCATTCGAAAGAGGAGTGCGTGTTTCGTTCCCAAATCTCAATTGGATATTCATATCGGGAACAGCCAGCATAGATAAATATGGTCAGTGCTTATATCGCGGGGATGTATTGAAACAAGCAGAACGTATACTCGTCAACATAGAGCAACTTCTCAAGGCTGGAGATGCAGAGATGAAGGATATAGCTCAAATTATTGTCTATCTACGAGATGTCTCTGATTATGAAAAAGTACATCGGCTGATGGAAAACCACTTTGCCGATGTACCCTATATCATCACACTAGCCAGGGTGTGCCGTCCAGAATGGCTCATCGAGATGGAATGTATGGCAATGCACTGATCAGCAACTCATTTCGCCACCATTCTTCATGGTAGAGAGTAAGGTATAAGCTCCTGTTCTTACAATATTATTGGTATGAACATCGAATGCGGCGGGTAGAATAATTTCGGTATAACCTTGTTCGGACAGTCCTTTCTTGATTTGTACCATGCGATATTCACTCACTCGCTTGCCATGTTCTATCTTATTTCTAGAGAAGACAAAGATATAGCTCTTGCCTTCGAAATTGACCAGCGCATCATCTGGTAGAGCCATAGCCTGACGGGGTTTGGATGCAATCTGAGCATTGACATACATGCCCGGCAGTATGTTGAGACATTTACTTTTGATAGTGGCGTATACCTTATATGTTCTGTCGCTATCGATAGATTTCAGGGTCTGGTAGATGATGGCATTATGTTCTTCGGTCTCATCATTGATGAAGAACTTCACGGTCTGTCCTTTCTTAACTTTGGCGATGTCTTTATCGAATATCGTGAGTTTGATGAACAGATTGTTGAGGTTGACAATATCGAACAATGCATCCGAAGGATCTACCATCTTACCTATGCTGGCATTCACAGCGTTGATATAGCCCGATATAGGAGCTTTTACAGCAACCGAACGTCTGATATTATTATTGTTGAGACGGTAAGGATTGATTCCGATGATGAGCAACTTCTGTTCGAGTGCTTTGACTTGTGTTTTCAGCGCTTTGAACTCGGCAGTAGTGAGTTGCATACTTTTGCCCGATGTGGCACTGTTGCGGTAGAGTTCTTTCTGTCGGCGATAGTCGGCAAGGGTATATTCCAACTTACTCTTTGCTTCGAGATAACTCTGCTGGATATCTACAAACTCTGTGTTTTCTATTACGGCCAGTGTTTGTCCCTTGTGAACAGCTCCGCCCGGGATGACAGATACTCTGACAATTCGGCCACCCATCGGTGATGATACAGATGCCGTGTTTTGTGGCAGAGAAGCGATCTCTCCATTCACTTTGAACGAACTGCCGATAGGACGCAAATCAAAACTTCCAAGAGTGATGCCGGCAGTCTTTATTTGTGACTCTTGAAGTTCTACGACGTCCGTAGGAAGTTCTTCATGTTGTTCTTCTGCCTTCTTGGTATTACCACACGAAGTCAATAAAGCACTGCTTAGTGCGGCTATTATAAATAATGTATAGTACTTTTTCATATCTCGTTGTGATTAAAAGATTTTGCCTGTGATAGATTCGAGAGAAATCACTGTCTGGTTGTTATTGTTCAATGCTTCCAAATAATTCTGTTGGATATCCAATGCACGACTCACGTTGACAATGTATTCGGCGTAGCTGATCTCACCTTCTTTATAGCTGCGTCCCGATTGCAAAATAATCTGTTCTGCTTCGGGTACTGCCTGTCTCTCGTAGTAAGCGATATTGGCTTGTTGGCGTCCATAGTCCGATAGCAGAGAGTGATATTCGCTCGTCAGACTCTTTGAAATATTCTCATGCTCAGCAATTGCCATCTGTTCTTTTAGTTTGGCTGCCTTCACTTTGGCTTTGAATGATGAATAGAACAGTGGTATGGCAATGCCCACTTGTATACTATTGAAACGATAGCCATTGCCAAAATAACGTGTGGCTCCGTTCACTTCTTGATTGCCTTTGATAGTCATGCTTGACATCCCCACATTGAAATCGGGCAACATCATGCTCTTCTCCAGCTTCTTTTCCAATCGTGACGTTTCGATACGTTGAAGAGCTTGTCCGGCAAGTGGATTGCTGCTTGTAATACTGTCACCCAAAGTGGCACTGAAAGGCAATTGCTTCAACTCGTCTTCAGCGGGAATGATAATCTTTGTACTATTAAGTAATGTTTGCAGGCGTTGCTCACAGATTTTCATCTCAGATGCAATTTGAATCATTCTGTTGTGTGCCTCGAGTTGTTGAGAACGTGCCGACATGACATCAAGCTTTCTTGTCTCTCCTGTTTTCGAGCGTAGTTCGGCTGTTTGTAGCAACGCCGAATAGATACTGTCTTGGTGACTCAGCAATTTCTGTCTCGACTTTAAATAGACCCACTGCCAGTAAAGCCGTTTCACGGCAGTAGCGATATCGAGTTTAGTATTGGCCAACGACCACTGACTGTCTTTTACATTTGCTTTAGCCAACTTATATTTGTTGCTATATACGGTAGGGAAGGCAAACGATTGGCTCACTCCTAAGCTATTATCAGAATTGTAAGAGTTGATTTTGCCATATTCGCCACTCAACTCTGTCTTCGGAATATC
>DAIUBN010000154.1:0-6997 GCA_036846645.1 Bacteroidaceae bacterium
GTTCTACTTTATTTTCCATTTTCAATCTAATATATATATATTAATTTATAATAATATGCAAGTTACAAAATTAAACAACACATTCAAACTACGAAAGTTCTAAATATCATTTAAATTGGTCAAATTTCCATTCTCTTAAAAAGTCATGTGAACGCTGATGCGCAATCCCGAGTTGTCCACACCTGGTTGATTTCGGTAAGAAAGACGCCATGTATAGTCCACACGAAGGATTTTGAAGATATTTTCGATACCAACACTCGCTTCGGCGTAGGGCGTTTTACCCATTACACGAGTCGAAGCAGGAAATCTAAATAAATCTCCGGTCAGCGTTGGATTGTTCTTGTCGCTCAACGAACCATAATATCCTCGGGTTGCAATCACTTCACGCCATTTCAACTTGCGAAGCAACGGAATGCGGTTGAACAACCATCCATTGAGGAAGTAAGTAATATCCCACGATACATACTGGTCGTTGGCAAATTCCATCGCATTAATCAACGAGTACGACTCGGGTTGGATGGTATAAGAAAGGTTGGCATTAGGATAGAGCAGTTTCGGGAATGGCACTTTATCCCATATCTTGCCTGCCTTCAACATCAGATCGGTATATCCGAAAGCCGAGAACCAGAAACGTTTCTGAAAAGAGAACTCTGTATGATTGAATGTATAATCACTATCAAGGAATCCCTTTTTCGCAATGGTATGAGTCAGCGTTATCACCGGTTCGTCCAGATTGACGGGGAACCTGTTCCACTGTGTCTGATAGAATTTCTCGTGAGGAGCATAACGCAAAGTCAGCTCGCCTTCGGTATTCCTTACCTTATTAATATAGGTACCATCGGCATCTCCCGGATTCTTCAATTGAATGAAAGGAACCAGGTCCGAAGATTCCAGTTCTTCTCTACGGGCAGTCAGCTTGAACGAGAAGCCCGAGGCATATTCGCTTGTCCATGTCAGATGAGAATCACGGATATAGCCTAGCTTATCATTTTTCTGACGTTTCCACATCAAGAAGATATTATCCTTATTGGTGAACAGATACTGCTGTCCATATTGATTGATATCATATTCGTAATGAGCCTTCAACGAACGGATAGGAAACTCATTGGCATATTCTTTCTTCGGAGTGAACGAATATTCCAGTTCGGCCAGACCTTTGAAACGCTTATCTTTTGTACCGTATGCCGCGAATCCTTTCAAGAACCAATGCTTGTCTACCCAAGCCGTTGTCATACCTCCAAAGCGCAGACGGGTACCCTCGAGCGGGTTGCCACTCACCGAAGAGTTGATAATACCGAAATAGAACTTCGGTTTCTCTTTGGCCGACGGAATATAACCGGTAAACGCCACTTGCAATATCTTCTCGGTCCAAAAGAATACAGGATAACTGCGAAGTTTCTGCATCATATCGCTCACCTCGTTGGTACGTATACCCACGTCCTTCGGTCGGCTCGCCTCCCAGAACTCATCATCTCGAACAGTTGCATCCTGAAGTTCTATCGTCGAACCACCCTTCTTAAACACAAACATATTTTGAGGCGGATCGTAAGAATAGTTGGAATATATCACATTGCGCCGGGCGTAGATACCATCGCTCTTCGCTGTTATCTTAAATTCGGCAGTTATATCTTCGCTTTGCAACTGTCGTGTACCATCAGATGTCCTACCGAATACCTGATTCAATATCATATAGTCCACAAAGTTCAAATTTATCTTTTTAGGGAAGTTCATCACTACCTTCTTGACGAAGTAAGTAGAATCGAGCGTCACATAAAAATGCCCCGTAAAACCGAATGACTCCGAATTGAATGGAACAAATGCCAGATCCACACATTTTTCATGATCGACCTGCAAAGTATCCAGCAAATAATATTTATAGAAGTCCACACCCAATCGAGACAACGGACTGACAAACTTATTGGTGAATAAGGTGATATTATCCTTATAGATATCTACATCACGGAAAACTTCACTAACAGTAGCCTCCATACCCTGTTGAGAAAGAATCTCATCAATACCGGCATGTTTTTTGGCCTCAATGAGTTGCTTCAAGCTATTGGGACTCTTCCTATAATAATCACTCGCCACGGTCTCTCTGATGGTGATAGGCAATACCGGTTTGCCGGTCACGGCAGAAGTATCTACATAATCCAGCAAGAAAGGGAATTTACGATAAATCCACTTCTTCTGCATGTCTTCAGTAAAATTATTGAGTGCAAACAAGGTCTTCTCATATCTGTTGCGCGACCAATAATCATGATTATCCGGAGAATGGTCATCTTTATGAGCCATCATCTGACGAACAAAAGCGACAGCCGGATTATCTTTCTTCTTATAATGTTCACGTTTGGGCTTGATGACAACCTCTTTGAGCGTCACATTCGATGGACGTAATGCTACCCTGAAACGAAAATCCTTGGCAGGATTAATATTACGACTAAATTCTTTATAACCTACCGACGATATAACCAGATGAGCAGATTTCATATCGGTACGCAATATAAATTCTCCATCACTATTTGTTTTTGTTCCTATCTTGGTTCCTTTCAAATAAACATTAACATAAGAAAGTGCCTCATGTGTCACCGAATCAGTTACAACACCTGTCAACGTATATTGTTGAGCCTTGATTGGCATAAAGTTCACCAGAAACAATACGAAAACTAAAACTTTTATATATTTAATATTATCCATTTATCAATTCTAAAAGCCAATTAATAATTCGTCATAATTCAAAACCGGTTGCAAAGTTAGGGTTTTCTTTTGTAACCCAAACATATTAAATGTTATTTTAAGTATAGAATTTTGGTTGAATCCCAACTTTTTCGCTTTGTTTTGTAACATTGTATAACATGGCAATAACAAATTGATAATTTTCTTAATTATCTAAGACACGAAACGATATATTTCCTATATTTGCATTTGCAATTCAAAAAGTGATAGAAATCTATTAATAATATGTATAGACCTGAAACGATAAGAGAGTGGATTGATGAAGGTAAGATCGAAAAAGCCGTCGACGCTTTGAACGAATACCTGCAATCGGAGAATCCCGACAAAGACGAAGCCTATTATTTGCTCGGCCATATCGACCGTAAAAAAGGAGATTGGCAAGGAGCGCTCAACAATTATCGCAAAGCGATGGATTTGAACCCCAAAAGCCCCGCCGTTCAAGCTTACCGTTCCATACAAGATATATTGAATTATTATTATAAGGAAATGTACAATCAATAAAATTTGGATTTATGGGAAAAATGAAAGGAGCGATAGTGGTCAACACAGATCGCTGCAAAGGTTGCAACTTATGTGTAGTTGCCTGTCCCTTCAAGGTGATAGAACTCACTAAGGAAGTCAACGTAAGAGGTTACAATTACGTCCAGCCGGTGTTGGAAGACACTTGTACGGGATGCTGTTCATGTGCAACGGTATGTCCTGACGGATGTATTACTGTCTATAGAGTAAAAGAATAATTGTTATGGCAAAAGAAGAAGTTGTATTAATGAAAGGTAACGAAGCAATTGCACATGCAGCTATCCGCTGCGGTTGCGACGGCTATTTCGGTTACCCTATTACTCCTCAATCGGAAGTACTTGAAACACTCGCGACTCAAAAGCCTTGGGAAACCACAGGTATGGTAGTCGTACAAGCAGAGAGTGAAACGGCATCTATTAATATGGTATATGGTGGTGCCGGATGTGGTAAAAAAGTAATGACATCATCGTCTAGTCCTGGCGTCAGCTTGATGCAGGAAGGTGTATCCTATATGGCTGGTGCCGAGTTGCCTTGCCTTATAGTCAATGTACAACGTGGTGGCCCAGGTTTGGGAACAATCCAACCTAGTCAGGCAGATTACTTCCAGACTGTTAAAGGTGGTGGTCATGGCGACTATCGTCTCATTACATTGGCTCCAAACTCTGTACAAGAGATGGCAGACTTCGTAGGACTTGCTTTCGACCTGGCATTCAAATATCGCAATCCTGCCATGATTTTGGCAGATGGTGTTATCGGCCAGATGATGGAGAAAGTTGTAATGCCTCCTATCCGTCCACGCCGCACCGAAGAAGAAGTGATTGCTCAATGCCCATGGGCTACTACCGGTAAGACAAAAGACCGCAAGCCCAACATCATTACTTCTCTTGAACTGAAGCCCGATGCAATGGAAGTGAACAACCTTCGTTTCCAGGCCAAATATAAGAAAATCGAAGAAACCGAAGTACGCTTCGAAGAAATCATGTGCGACGATGCCGAATATCTTATCGTAGCATTCGGTTCGATGGCCCGTATCGGTCAGAAAGCACTCGAGTTGCTTCGCGAAGAAGGTGTCAAAGTTGGTATGCTTCGTCCTATCACACTATGGCCGTTCCCATCGAAAGAGATCGATCGCCTTGCTAATAAAGTGAAAGACATTCTCGTTGTCGAAATCAATGCCGGACAAATGATAGAGGATGTACGTCTAGCTATCAATTGCAGAATACCTGTTGAGCATTTCGGTCGCCTCGGTGGAATCGTTCCCGATCCCGATGAGATTGTAGAGGCTCTGAAGAAAATGATAAAATAAATTTCTGAAACGATGAACTTAGGAAAATTACGGAACATACTCAATGCCCTTTTTATACTACTGGCAGTAGCAACAATCATTTTGTTTCTCATGAGCAGAAGTTGGAATATGCTTGCAGCCTATTCGTGCGGAGCAGCCATAGTTGTCAAGATGGTAGAATCCGTTATCCGACTCACCGACAACAGAAAAGATAAAGAATAACAGTTATGACAAGAGAAGAAATAATAAAACCCGAGAATCTGGTTTATCATAAACCGACTCTCATGAACGACAACCACATGCACTATTGCCCGGGCTGTAGCCATGGCGTAGTTCATAAACTCGTTGCAGAGGTCATCGAAGAAATGGGATTGGCAGACAAAGCTGTTGGTATATCTCCAGTAGGATGCGCCGTCTTCATCTACAACTATATTGATATCGATTGGCAAGAAGCTGCCCACGGACGTGCACCAGCACTTGCTACAGCCATCAAACGCCTTTGGCCAGATCGTCTGGTATTCACCTATCAGGGTGATGGCGACTTGGCTTGTATCGGTACAGCCGAAACAATCCACGCCCTCAACCGTGGTGAGAACATCACTATCATCTTCATCAACAACGCTATCTATGGTATGACAGGCGGTCAGATGGCTCCTACTACCTTGATGGGAATGAAGACTGCCACTTGCCCCTACGGCCGTGATCCTAAACTTCATGGATATCCACTCAAAATAGCTGATATTGCAGCCCAGCTCGAAGGAACCGCATACGTCACACGTCAAAGTGTAGAGTCTGTCGGCGCCATCAACAAGGCAAAGAAAGCAATACGTCACGCATTCGAGAATTCAATGGAAGGCAAAGGTTCCAACCTTGTAGAAATCGTTTCTACCTGCAACTCCGGTTGGAAGATGTCTCCTGTTAAGGCCAATCAATGGATGAAAGAGAACATGGTTCCTTTCTACCCGCTTGGCGATTTAAAAGATAAGAAATAAGTAAAGACACAATGAAAGCAGAAATTATTATATCAGGATTCGGCGGACAAGGCGTTCTTTCTATGGGTAAGATTCTGGCCTATTCAGGTCTGATGGAAGACAAGGAAGTAACGTGGATGCCAGCCTACGGACCAGAGCAGCGCGGTGGTACCGCCAACGTAACGGTCATCGTAAGTGACGATAAAATTTCATCACCAATCTTAAGTAAATACGATGCAGCTATCGTACTGAACCAACCTTCACTCGATAAGTTCGAAGAGAAAGTAAAACCCGGTGGCATCTTGATTTACGATTCTTACGGCATCATCAACCCGCCAACTCGTAAAGATATCAAGGTATATACCATCAATGCTATGGATGCAGCCAACGAAATGGGCAATCCTAAAGCGTTCAATATGATTGTACTGGGTGGACTAATGAAGATACTTCCGGTAGTCACTATCGAGAGTGTGCTCAAAGGTCTGAAGAAAACTCTTCCAGAGCGTCACCATCACTTGATACCTATGAATGAAGAGGCTATCAAGAAAGGTATGGAGCTTATTAAAGAAAAATAGATTTTATAAAATTCATAAAAGATGAATTTTAAGGCTGTGTCACTGCGATTGCGACACAGCCTTTCTGTTTCTTAAGGATGTTGATTCCGTATATTTCACTCTTGTAGTATCAGAATGTTGCACCATCTATCTTCGCTCAAAGATAGTTCAACATTTGTCTTGTTTCACCAGCGGCATATCTTCTGTTATAGTCGGTATTAAGTTGATTGGAGGCAGGACAATTGCATTGACAGGCGTACCTTGCGTTTGAGCGTGAATAATTCCTCTTGCTGTACCTACGGCGATAGTTGCCATGTATCTCAGAAACTCAACATCAATTTTGCCCTGAGATGTTATCTGTTCAATGCCATCGGGTGATAAGCCAAAGTGACAAGCGATTTCTAGCACCATAATAAGATTTTCTTGCTGTTCATACCGGATGCTTGCAATACAACGTATGTGAGAAGTATCAGAACTTACTGCAAAATTAAAATTAGTAGAAACATCTATATTCTGTCCAGTGACAAGTTTGTCGGGAAAGATTGCAAACTGACGAGTCTCAATCTTATCAATGCGATATGGAATATTCATAATAGTTTATAGATAGGCTAGGCAGCATCGTCATAATTTACATATTGCTCCGTAGAAAATTCTGTATGAGAAATTGATATAGTTGCGTGATAGTTGCTTTGTTCCGATTCAATGTATTGGTCGATTTCATGAAACGTTATTTCAGGAATCTTGCCCATAGCAAGTGAGAGTTCTACCAATTTACTCATTTTGTGATCAAAATCACCATTCAGAAGTTGAGAAACATACCCCTTGGTACATCCAAGGTGCTCGGCAAGCTGGGTCTTATTGATATGATTTGAGGTCATATATGAGTCAATCATACGAAATAGTTCTGTCTGAAGCATAGCCATCCAATATCCTTT
>DAIUBN010000155.1:0-6994 GCA_036846645.1 Bacteroidaceae bacterium
ATAAAATAAAAAACGATAGCACTAATTCTTTATGAATCAACACTATCGTTAAAGACAAATTATCAACTAAACTATATTATAAAAAATCAATTAGTCGACTCCATAATCAATCGTTCTTTTCTGTCGACTCTTGAGGGAACTCTTGTTTATCCATTCTCTTATTCTTCATAGACTTACCCTGTTTACCACCAAATGGAGGCATTTCGTTTCCACGATTATTAGCAAAGAAGCGTGGATGCATCATATCTGGACCTTGATGACCTGGACGGAAGATTCTTACCAGTTGTTTTGGAGATAGAATACGCTTAAATTCTTTGTAGTACTTGGTACGGATATCAAGCATCTTCTGTTCTTTATCGAACCATTCTTCCAATTGTTTTTGCACCTCGCTGTCTGTTTGTTCTTTCCATTGAGGAGCTTGTCCTTTCATCATTTGCTCCGGTTTGCGCAAGTCTCTCATTTCTTTCAGGTAGTTCATGTAGAGCGTTTCAAACTTTGCTGTTGTAGCGTCGTTCAGCATCAACTCATCTACCATGCGGTGACATTGCATCGTGTCCATCTTTGCAGCATTAAATTGCGGGCATTTTGCATCTTTCTTACTCTTGTCGCTGTTTTGAGCATTTACTGTCATAGCAAAACCTAAGGCCATGACCATTGCCATCATCAATTTTGTTCTCATTTTGTGTTTGTTTTAATTAAACCAATTATTTCGTGTTTGTCGTTGCCGTTTTTTTGCGGCTTTATCAATTAGATGCATAGAAAATTAAAAGGTTTGATGCAATTGGTTGGTTTTATTGTTCTTTAACACAATGTACTTTTGATAGAAGTCCGTAAATTATAGCATTCCGCAATAAAAGAACATATTGCCGAATATAGAAGCATTTTCGTTATAATCTTTTGAAAATAAGCCGAATAGAGAAGAACCTGAACCCGACATTGAGGCATAGATCGCTCCTTGGCGATAGAGCTGTTCTTTAATTTCTTTTAATTCGGGATGTTGTGGAAATACGCTGTCTTCGAAATCATTATGCAGCAGATGCCGCCATTCTTCAATGGGCTTTGCTATCGTATCTTGAAGATGGTATGTTGGTTCTTTCGGTTTGATAAGCGAAAAAGCCTCTCGAGTAGAAACAAATATATCGGGTTTGACAATAACTATCTTATATCCTTTGAGCGATAAATCTATCGGAGTGAATATATTGCCAATGCCGTGAGCTAACATCGGTTGATTGCGGACGAAGAAAGCGCAATCTGCTCCCAACCTGGTGGCGTATGCCTCAAGTTGTTCGGTAGATAATTCTAGATGACAATAATCGTTGATAAGTCTGAGCATGAAGGTAGCGTCAGCAGAACCTCCACCTAGTCCGGCTCCCGAAGGAATATGCTTGTAGAGTGAGATGTCTAAATGAGGAAGTGCAAAATCTGCTTGCAGCAGGCGATATGCTTTGATTACCAAATTATCGTTATCGTCACAATCGATGGTATTTCCAAAGCTTTGAAAGCTGTACTCCTTATTATATATAGAAGGAGTAATCTCCAAAGAATCCTCTAATGGAATAGGGTAGAAGACGGTTTCCAGTTCATGATATCCATCTGGACGCCGACTTGTGACATACAATCCGAGGTTTATTTTGCAGTTTGGAAATGTTATCATATTAACTTGATTGTCGATAAGAATATTGGCACAAAGTTAGAAAGTATTTATGAAAAATCAAGGGAAAAAGAAAATAGAAAAGTATCTTTGCAAATTAAAGACAATATAAATAATATGCCAGAGCAAAGAAAATATACAAACAGAACGAAGAAACCTGTTGAAACTCAACCAGTGAGTGATTATGGACGTTTACAGCCCCAAGCTGTAGAGTTGGAAGAGGCAGTGTTGGGAGCATTGATGATTGAGAAAGATGCTTTTTCGCAAGTCAGTGAGATATTGAAGCCCGAGTCATTCTACGAACATCGCAATCAACTGATATATAAGGCAATTGCCGATTTGGCTTTGAAAGAAAAGCCGGTAGATATTCTCACTGTGAAGGAACAGCTGGAGAAGAACGACGAACTTGAAGAAGTAGGTGGACCATTCTATATCACCGAACTCAGTAGTCGTGTAGCATCTTCTGCCCACATCGAATATCATGCCCAGATTATTGCTCAGAAATATCTGGCACGACAGCTTATTACCTATACCAGTACCATTCAGGGAAAGGCTTTTGATACGACGCTTGATGTTGAAGATTTGATGCAGGAAGCCGAAGGTAAATTGTTCGAGATAGCCCAGCAGAATCTGAAACAAGATTATACTCAAATCAATCCTGTTATTGAAGAAGCCTACGAGCAACTCCGAAAGGCTGCGGCACGTACTGATGGTCTAAGTGGTTTGGAATCTGGCTTCCACGAACTCGATCAGATTACCGCTGGTTGGCAGAGGTCCGACCTTATTATTATAGCAGCCCGCCCTGCCATGGGAAAAACGGCTTTCGCTCTGTCTATGGCTAGGAATATCGCGGTAGATTATCGCAAGCCTTGTGCTTTGTTCTCTCTCGAGATGAGTAATGTCCAGTTGGTCAATCGTTTGATATCTAATGTTTGTGAGATTCCAGGCGAAAAGATTCGTAGCGGACAATTGGCTCCTTACGAATGGGCCCAGCTGGATAGTAAATTAAAGAATCTGATTGATGCACCTCTCTATGTTGATGAAACTCCTGGTCTGTCAATCTTTGAATTTAGAACCAAAGCCCGTAGATTGGTAAGAGAAAATCATGTGGAATGTATTATCGTCGACTACTTGCAGCTGATGACAGCTAGCGGTATGGGTTTCAGTAGACAGGAAGAGGTAAGTACGATCTCTCGTTCTCTGAAAGGATTGGCAAAAGAGTTGAAGATTCCTATCATTGCCTTGTCTCAGGTGAATCGTGATGTTGAGAAACGTACAGACCCTTCTCATCCCGAAAGTGCGGCAGAGAGTAAACGACCACAGTTGAGCGATTTGCGTGAATCGGGTGCCATTGAGCAGGATGCCGATATTGTTATTTTCATTCACCGTCCAGAGTATTACAAAATTTATGAGGATCGCCATGGTAACGATTTGAGAGGAATGGCAGAAATTATTATTGCCAAGCACCGTAATGGTAAGACAGGCGATGTGCTGCTCCGCTTTAAAAACGATTTCGCAAAGTTCCAGAATCCTAATGACGATGCGATACCTATGCCGGGCGATGATAATGCTAATATTTTGGGCTCTAAGATGAATAGTACCAGCTATAATGGTGCCGAAGGCGGTGCGGGCTATCCACCAACCAGCAATCCTTTCTCTGAAATGGATGATAGTCAGCCTGTGCCTTACTGATGATTTTTGAATTTAGGGAAAACCCTATCATCGAATAGGATTTTTTTCTTTCTCATAAACCGGTGCATTACTATTTTTGTAACGTGAAAAATAAGAATGTATAACTAATTAAAATAAAAATGATATGAAAAAGATTGTTTTGCTAATGATGCTTATCGGGTGCCTACCACTCAGTATGATGGCACAAAGTGAAGACGACCTTTATTATGTCCCTTCGAAGAAGACAACGTCGACAACGACCAATAAAACAAGGCCTGTATCGACTACGACGACAGTGAAGACCAACAAACCTACAACAGTGGTTGTTTCTTCACCTCAGAACAATTCGTCGACTACTGTAGTGGTTCGCCGCAACAGAAGTAACGGTCGGAATATTGATGAATACAATCGTCGCTATTCTTCGGAAGAAGATAATAACGTCTCTGGCAATGATGTCTCTTACGACAACGGCAACGCTGTAGTAGGTGATACCTTGTATATTGATGAAGATAATTCTAATGCTCCCCAAAATCGTAACGGACATTCGTCTGTTTATGATGATGGCTTGGACGGAACTTGGGTGAACGGTTTCGACGGAACTGATGATGACTATGAGTATGCTACTCGTATCATTCGTTTCCGCAATCCTCGTTTCGCTATCAGCATCAGCAGTCCATACTATTGGGATATCGTTTATGGTATGAACTCTTGGGATTGGAACATCTATACTGACGGTTTATATGCTTATGCTTTCCCTACCTTCTCTAATAGATTATGGTGGGATTGGAGATTCAACTCTTACGGATGGGGTTGGGGCTGGAACTATGGCTATGGATATGGTTATGGTGGTTGGCCTTACTATTCTTCATATTGGGGTTGGAATGATCCTTTCTATGGCGGTTACTACGGCGGATGGTATGGTGGTTACTATGGAGGCTGGGGCTATGGAGGCCGTGGCTGGGATGGTGGATACTATGCACATCGTGGTGGTTGGTATTCTCCCCGTATGGGCTGGGACGATGGAAATCATCTAGCAGGTACAACGTATCGTAACGAACGCTATTCGAACTATGGCGGTGGCGGTTACTCTCGCGACGGAGGTATGAACTCTGGCAATATGGGAAGTGACAGATATGGTGCTTCGGCTCGTAGATATGGCAATGATACCGACATGCAAAATGGAAATCCAATTCGTTCTACAATGAATAATCGTCGAGTTATTGGCACTCGTGATTCTTATCGAACAGACGCTTCTTCTTCTCGCAGAGAAAGCTATGATCGTCCAAGTAGTACTAGAGTCTATAATGGTGGTGTTAGTAATGGTGACTATGCTAGTCGTCGTGGCAATGACAGTGGTTATAGCAATTCCGGTTCTTATACTCGTTCCTATAATCAAAATCAGATGGATACACGCCGTTCGTTCAACCAATCTTACGGCAATAGCAATAACAATAGCGGTTTCAGTAACCGTCGTTCTTATACACCTTCTTATAATACCGGCTCTCCAACACAAAGTCGTAGTTTCGGTGGATTCAGCAATAGTAGTTCTCGTTCATCATCATTCGGTGGTGGCTTCTCTGGTGGCAGTAGCCGTAGCAGTAGTGGTGGCGGCTTCTCTGGCGGTGGAAGTAGAGGCGGCGGTGGTTTCTCCGGCGGTGGAGGCGGAGGTGGTCACAGCAGCCGCAGATAATCTCTGCTCTATTTCACGACTGACTCTCTACTATATCGTTTAATAAATATAGAATACTACAATGAAAAAAATAAGTTTTTTGATCGCTGCCGGCCTATTGGCCGGTGGTGTATCAGTGAGTGCTCAAACACTATACGATGCAAACAACATGATGCAGACTTATCTGAATGGAACAGCTCGTTTCGTCGGTATGGGTGGAGCAATGGGAGCTTTGGGTGGAGATATCTCTACCGCATCTACCAATCCTGCCGGTATCGGAATGTATCGTAGCAACGATGCGATGATTACTTTCGGATTGCAGAACTCTTCGATGAAAGCTTTCTCTTTTGGCGATAATACCAGCAAAGACAAAACTATTGGAACAATAGATAATGCCGGTGTTGTATTTTCGAACAGAACAAATGGTGGCTCTTTGAGGTTTATGAACTTTGCTGTTGGTTATCGTAGAGCAAATTCATTCAATCGCGAAATGCTTGCTACAGGTAGTTTTAATGCTTCACTTGGCGATCAAGTTTCTACACAAGCCAATCAGGCAGGTGCATCGGTTTCTGAGCTGAGTGCCGACAATGTCTATTTCAATACAAACATACCATGGCTGGCTCCTTTGTCTTACAATTCCCGTTTGATTAATCCATCTTATACTACCGATTCAAAGGGTAATACTACTTTTAATGGCTTTGCGCCTTATTATACCGACGATTATTATAAGAGTGGTTGTTATGTCAATACCGAATATCTTTCTAGAGAAAAAGGTGGTATAGATGCTTTCGATTTCAATATGGCATTCAACTTCAGCGATCGTTTTTATCTCGGTGGAACAATCGGAGTATATGATATCAACTACAAGAAATACAGCGATTATACAGAAACCTTCATAGCGTCCGATTCGAAAGATGATGGTCACTATACATTGAGCAACGATTACAACGTTACCGGTTCTGGTGTCGACTTCAAATTGGGTTTCATCCTTCGTCCTGTAGAGTCTTCTCCTTTCCGTTTGGGATTTGCAGTTCATACTCCTACATATTATACTTTGACAGAGCATCAAATCGCTCATCTTAATTTTAATATGTACGATGCAGACAAAAAAAAGTTTGTCGATGGTACTGCAACGTCATACGATGAAAGTGGAAATGCGATGGAGAGCGAAACAAAATATCGTATTCTCACACCGTGGAAGTTTGATGTCAGTATGGGATTTACAGTTGATAAATACGCTGCATTCGATGCAGAATATGAATATGCTGATTTCTCTTCTGCAAAGTTGAAATATGATGATGACAATGATATGGTCGATGAAAATAACTATACGAAAGATATGTTGCAGGGTGTTCATACTTTCCGCTTGGGAGCTGAATTTAAACTGATGCCCGAATTGTCATTCCGCTTAGGTTATAATTATGTCACTAGTTCAACCAAAGAATATGCTTCTAAGGTTCTTGCTTCAAATGCTGTTCGTACAGATGCTGAATATATGAATACAAAGAGCCTATACAATTTGACAGCCGGTATTGGTTATCGTGCAGGTTCTTTCTATTGGGATATGGCATACGTCTTCACACATCGCAATGGATATTTCTATCCGTTCAATGTAATGAATACCGCTTATCAGCAATCTAATGGTAATATATCGGGCAATAGAGTAACCGACGAACGCAATCGTTTTGTAGTGACTTTAGGATATAGATTCTAATTAGTTTTATTTTTGCTTTTGATATAAAAAGATAGTTCATGTTTTGTGGACTATCTTTTTTACGTCCATACTTAGTGAAGTTATTTTTTAATCATATTAATGATTCCAACTTTTCTTTTAGATGTTTCTGAAAATAGTTCTTTATGTTTTATCAGAAACGTGAAGAAGAAAATCTGCATGCCCGAAAGAAAGTATTATTCCTTTGAATATAAGTGTATTAGATGTGGTTTAACTGGTTCTTCGTCACTTTAGGTGGAGAATTTAGGCTCAATCATTCTATTTTCAGGTC
>DAIUBN010000156.1:0-6953 GCA_036846645.1 Bacteroidaceae bacterium
GTTATAATATATTATAAACGATATTTAGCCAATATTTTAAGTAGTGATTATAGTGTTAAACAATATTAATAGCAATGATTTTTGCGCCAGTGAAAGATTTTTTTGCGCCAGTGAAAACACGATGTCGAAAATTTTGTGTCTCTTTGCATCAACAAAAGAATGAAGACATAAAAAGTTTTTCTTTCGTGCATGATGATAAATTAATTGTATAACTAAAGTGTCTTATGAGAATCGCGTAAATTTATACTAAGGAGCAGGCGAAGTTTCCTACCAAACAGGGAAACTAGCCTGAACCGAAGTATTTTCAAATTAAATTGCCAGACACAATATTTATATCATCCTCGCTACATCTACACAAAGACCAGACTTGGAGGCTTAGCTATTTGTTGCATAAAAATGCGGCATCTCTTATTATCTGACGCCATTTAAATTGAATTGATAAGGCAGAAGGCTAATATTTGTCCAATAATAGATGTATTATCAGGAATAAAATGATAACTTTGAGGCTCTAACTTCGACATAAAAGCTAATATGAGAAAAAAAGATTGTTTGAAACCCATCGTTTTTGCATTACTATGCATCTATTCTCTTTCGACAGTAGTTGCTATAGCAAATCCCACCGACTCACTTCGAAAAATACTACCGACACTTAACGGCAAAGAGAAATTGATAGTATTAGGACGCCTTGTTCAATATGCTTCTGGAGGAAACAATTCAAAATACGAGTTGCAGTGTATAGATGATCTAGAAAGAGAGGCTATTCACCTTAAAGCTGTCAATATGCAAATCTATGCCCGCAGCAAACGGCTGGTATGCTACTATAATTATAGTATGAACAATCGCTTAGTAGCCGAAATGCCAGAGAATTTACGCTTCTTCGAAGTTCACAATGCTTTTGGACGTTATTATGATAATTGGAATCTTTTGCCAAAGATGTACCTCTATCAAAGGAAATATAATACAGCTATAATCGAACTGAAACGAATATATGCCGATGCGAGAAAACGCGGTAGTAACTATGGACGTGGTGTGGCCTCTTGCGGACTAGGTGATGTCTATGCAACAATGAATAATATGCACCAGGCCGTTAAAGCTTTCGAAGAAGGCATGCCTCTGCTGAAAGAACGCGAAGGCTCAACAACTCTTTTGGCTGCTTATCCTACGTATTGTGACATGCTACTCAATCAAAAAAGCTACGATAAACTTCGTAAAGCCAACAAAGAATGGCTTGAAGCCATAGACAATGCTAAAGCTATAGCTTTGGAACATGGCTCTAGTGCAACTATTTACCAATCACGCTATATGTACTGCTATATTTCTATGGCTGAACTAGAAATAAAATCAAGAAATCTAAAAAGAGCAGAACAGTTATTACATAAGGCAGAAGCAATAGCTAAGAATAAAGCAAAGATTCGAAACAATGCCTTGCTCACCACTTGGGCACGGTATTACGAAGCGAAAGGCGATTACCCCAAAGCTCTCGAATATAATAATCGTGACATCAAACAGGAAATGCAAATCAGCGACTCCATCGGATTGATGAATGCTAAAGAGTATCGTGCCGAACTACTCCTTAAAGCTAATCGCAATGCTGATGCCGCCGAACTATACGACGAACTATATCCCATGAAAGACTCGCTCAACAATGCTCAAACAGACCGCCAGCTCAGCGAATTGAGCACACTCTACGGTCTCGACAAAATGACATACCTCCATAAAATAGCTACCTACAGACTTTACGCTTCTATTATAGGCATATTGCTGCTACTCGTCATTGTTGGTATATATTTTATGTATACTCGGAAACTGCGGATCAAAAACAGGAAGCTCTATACCCAGGCCACCGAGCTGATCAATACCCAAAAGAAACTGGAAGACATGCTGAAAGAAGTGTCGGAGAGCAATCTACAAGGAGATGAGATACTGTATCGGCGCCTACGCCTTATTGTCCAAGACGAACAGTTGTTTAAAGATCCCGAAATGAATCGAGACTTATTGGCAACACGATTGAATACCAATTATACTTATTTGATTGAAGCCATCAGAAAGTACGAAGACGGAGCTACCGTTAGTGACTTTCTCAACAGATACCGTTTACAATATGCGGCACAACTGCTCAATGAGAACAATACCTCTATTGTCAGTTCGGTAAGCACTTTGTCGGGATTCAAATCTTATTCTACCTTTTACCGTCTATTCCGCAATATCTATGGATTATCGCCTTCGGAGTATCAAGTGCTGGCGCAAGAGAAAAACTCGAAGAAAAGAAAATCGGAAAAGAAATTAGAAGGTATTACTTAGGTATAGCTTTAATCACAAAGATTATCTTCTTCGACGATTCTTTCTACACTTTTAATTTTCTTGATTGGAAGCCACGCCCAAAATAATGAGCCCTTTCCTTCTACAGAATTAAAACCAATATTTCCTTTACAAGTATCGGTAATAGCTTTGCAGATAGAAAGTCCGAGTCCCGTACCCTGCGCAAATGTATCGAGTTTTTCGAAACGTTGGAAAATACGAGCTTTATTGGCCTCAGATACTCCTATACCAGTATCTTCCACATAAATTTTAAGCCCACCGTTGACATACGAATAGCCCATTTTGATATACCCTTCTTTAGTATATTTCATGGCATTGGATGTAAAGTTGTTGATAATCTGATTCAAGCGCTTTTGATCGGCAAGAAGTACCAGGCTTGTATAAGGATTATCACATAATATCTTCAAATTCGGATTAGTATTACGTTGGGCAAACGACTTATAGAACTCATTGAAAGAAAGAGCAAAATCAAAATCAAATCTTCTCATTACCATCATACCCGATTCAATCTTAGAAAGATCTAGAATATCATTTATAAGGTTTAGAAGCTGATTGGTATTCGAACTAATAATTTGTGAGAACTCTTCTTTTTCCTCAGGTACATTGGTCGAAGTAAGCAAGTCCGAGAAACCAACAATAGCATTGAGCGGAGTTCGTATCTCATGACTTACATTTGCTAAAAAGGCAGATTTCAGTTTATCAGCTTGCTCGGCTTTGGCCTTTTCTTCTTCCAAACGATGGCGTACCAGCATCATATCGGTAACATCACGGCGTATACCGAAATAGCCAGTCACTTCTGACTTTGCATTTTTAACCGGGATACCATTAATTATAGTATAGTACAGTCGTCCTTTGATAAGGAATCTTATTTGCTCGGTAAATCTATCGTCCTCCTTTTGATCCATTAATCCGATATACGATTGAATAAGTGAGAAATCTTTTTCAAAAGCAGCATGGATAATATCGTCGGCTGTAACGACCTGAGTATTGTTACCCGACGTCAGTTTGAATGTTCTGTTGCTAATATCATATTCCCACACCTGGATATCTGCTTCGAGGCAGATCATATTAATTTTTCTGGCATAATCATCAACAGCAGTATTGAGTTTCAGCAATTCTGTGTTGTCGCGCCTCATTCCGACATATTTTAGTATCTTACCTGTAACGGGATCTTTCACAAACGGAGCCCAAATTAAAGTACACGGATGCCAAGGCTCATCTTCCCCATCTTTAAACTTGAAACGCACATCTACCGAACAAGTTTCATCAACCAAATCTCTCATCATCTTCTGCTCCATCAACAATACTTCTTTATCATCAGGATGAACCATGTGGATATACTTATCTTCTCTCCATTCTGACTTGAAATCCGATATTTCATCATTATAACTCAAGAACTTATTGTTAGCAACGTCATATTCCCACATCACGATATTACTATTTTCTAGAGCAAAAGTCATACGCTGCACACTTTCTCTCAATTGAGCTTGAATTTCATATCTATCGGTTACATCTCTATGAGTACCCACTACAGTGATGATCTTACCATTCTTGCCTCTGCAATAACAAAAATCGATTTCGACATACTGCCACTTGCCAGCCCCTGTCCGATCCATCCTCACGCAAAGTGTTTTCGATAATTTATCAGAATCACCATTATAGTGAATTGCTTTGAGCAGTGGAGTTCTGTCGTCGGGATGATAATAGTGAATATCCTCATCAGGAGATATACCTTCTGGCGGAAATAGATCTGAAGTAATATTGAACAAGCGATCATTCAATACATCATAGCCCCAAACAATAATATTACCTGCTTTCACCGCCGAAGAGAAGTAATCATCCTTTAAATTGTTCTGCTTAGCTAAAAATCTATTGCGAAGGCCTGACAAAAGCACTATTAGAAGTAATAAAATTACTCCGACCATCAACGCTAGTATGATACATGGTACTTTCATATGAATGGATTTTAAACTAACAGGATGATTTAGATACAAATATAAGAATTTTACATTAGAAGTAGAAATAATAGGTATATTTTTTTGTCATATACAGTTAGTTATGATATCAAAGCGTAAAAATTGTACCTTTGTCGTGTTATGTTTTCATTTCTCATTCGTCTTAGTAGTATAGATGGAATTAAAAGAGTTCAAAATACAAGTATTACCACTGCGCAGTAAGATTAGTGGACTGGCTCGGAAGTTACTTTCCGAACACCCCGCCGATGCTGACGATGCAGTACAGGAAGTAATGATGAAGCTTTGGGACAAACGTGCCGAACTGGACAACTGTCGCAATATCGAGGCTTTCGTCATGACCATGACTCATCACACTTGTATTGATATGGAACGAGTGAGAAAGATTGCAGTCAGCACCGATGATATCCAGCTCAGCGAGACTGACATGTCGCTAGAACGATTGGTAGAACTGAAAGATGAAGTACAGATTGTGAGGCAAATCATTGAAACTCTTCCCGAACTTCAACGCATCACCATCCGAATGAAAGATGTAGAAGGTTACGAAAACGAAGAGATTGCCGAGATAACCGGAAGTAATGTAGAAACAGTTCGCAGCAATCTTTCGAGAGCGCGCAAGAAAGTAAGAGACATCTATCTGATAACAATAAAAAGAAGGAATAATATATGAAAAGGAAAGTAGAATACATCAAACAGTTGCTCGAAAAGTATTTCGAGGGCGAGACCTCGCACAGCGAAGAATTGGAACTACGCCAATATTTTGCTAGTGCAAAGAATTTGCCCGAAGAATGGACTGCTTACAAACCACTCTTTGGCTATATCGACGAGGAGAGTGGCACGACGAAACCGGTTCGTCGAACACGCAGACTATACTTACGCTATGCTTGGACTGCTGCTGCAGCATGTATTCTATTACTATTGGGTGTTGCCGGTTATAGCGGCAGACATAAAGATTATGTAATTATTGACGGACAAAAGTCGACCGACGTCAGACTTGCGAAACAACAGGCAGAGAAAGCCTTTGCTGATGTCAGTTTCTCACAAGATGATATCGAGGAAGACTTAGTTCCACAAGAAATGAAGGAGATCGTTCAATGAAACAGAAACTGAAATATTTTGTTAGCATATTGATGCTGGCCGTAGCACTCACCGCTTCGGCACAAGAAGGGCTGAATATTGCCGACGTCTTTCAGCACTACGGTAAGCGGCACGGTTCGACCATGGTACAACTCTCATCAGATGTGTTGAAAGCATACGAAATGACACTTTATAAAAGTCTTTCGTTCAAACCTGATATTACTGGGACATACGGATGGCAATGGGTCATCGCCTGTATCGACCAAGACAAAAAACGGGCAAAGAAGATTAAAGAGACCATTCTCGACGGAAGTCTCAAGTCGGGCTACTATCAATTACCTCCCCAACAAAGAGGGGTCAACAGGTTTATCTTGTTCAAGATAGACAACAGGAAAGGCAAAGCCACCTTAATATATATAGAAGGTACACTCACCTCTGCCGAACTGGTTGATATGCTATTCTCTAAAAATAAGAAATAATAAAAACAGAAAAAACAATATGAAAAAGCCATTCTTTATTCTATCACTAGTGCTGTTACCTCTGATAGGAACAGCGCAGAACGACAACCGTTCGCTTCCCACCGATACGACAGTTATCATCAAAGGCAGGAAGTACATCATCAAAGAAGCCGATAAAAAGCTCAACATCAAAGTGTATGGCAAGACTCAGCGAGGGGATACTATTCAAGATGATATGGTATACGAAGCGACCTACAACGATGAGCAGACCACCGAAAGGCGATTCGAATTCTCTATGCCGTTCCAAAAGAAATCGCACAGGCGCAATTATGTCAGTGTGTTTACCGGCATGTATCTTGGATATGGTCAGCTCAATAAAAGAAATGGATGGAGCACTTCGGATGCAGTAGACTACCGTGCATCCAAAACATGGGAAATAGGCATCGGTATAACCAATACCACTATCTATCTGGATAGAGAAGGCAATTGGAATCTAGGCATAGGACTCGATTGGGGTTATCGTTCATTCCGCTTGATTGGTAACGATGTTTTCAAAAACGTAGACGGCTACACCCAATTAGTGCATGGTTCAGATACTCAATTCTATGCATCGAGCCGACTTCGCTACAACTTCCTCCGTATGCCTATCCGCCTTAATTGTTGCCGTTTGTTCGGTGAGAAGTTCTCTGTCTCGTTTGGAGTAGAGCCCGAATTACGATATCGCGTCAAATCTATCGCCGAAATCAATGGCAGTAAAGACAAGACCATAGACACCGATTTGAATGTGAATCCCATCGGTCTGAATCTTATTGCAGAGGTTCGATATGATGATATCGGATTCTATTTCCGTTCGGGCGTCACCAAGTTGATAAATCAAAACAAAGGTATCGAAATGTATCCTGCCTCTTTCGGTATGGTTTGGCATTGGTAATTGCTTCTCAAGCTCTCTTATAAATATTAATGATGATTATCGGGTACATGAAGAACTAGTCATGTACCCGATTTGTTTGTCGAATGATGCCTTATTAATAAGGAACAGGCGCGCGCGCGAGAGAGGAATCTGTTTGGCAAACGTTATTTTATCTTGAAAAGCGAGTCTTCTCATCTCTTTTGATTACTTTTGCGA
>DAIUBN010000157.1:0-6948 GCA_036846645.1 Bacteroidaceae bacterium
ATCGAAATGCTCTTTACTCCAAAGTTTCAAACCATAATAACGAGCAATGGCGAACGGGTTCTGCCATAAATCGAGATGGAAGGACCAATCTTTGGGTTGAGGCAGTACGCGGTGTCCCACTTTGACGGTCATTTTTAGTGTAGATAAGGTACGCGTTCCATTCTTTATGGCAATTGTTGCATCGTAGTATCCTTCTTCGGCGTTGGCCGGCACCCATACTCTGATCCATGCCGACTGAGTGGTGTAGGCAGGAATAGCAAGTGTCTTCGTTAAAGGATCTATCACATCGGCCACCAAGGTAGAATCGAACTTGCTGTGGTCGTAACGATATCCGCAGCCACCTTTGCCGTCTTTATTCAGTTCGTCGGTCATGACATAGCGAACAAAGCCAGTAGACATCCTTTCGGGTGAGATGCTTGTTCCCGTCTTAGCATTTTTGAAATTAGAGATAGCGTAAGAAAGATTTTCTAGCGGGACCTTAGTAGATACCACAAATTGGGCAGATACTCGCTCGCCTTTCCAAGCATTGACCAGTATCTTTTTTGAAGAAGCAACTTCTGCCGGAGCTTCTTTCTTGTAACGTATATCAATACTACCCCAGCCGATAGTCGTTTTGCCTGATTTCTGCCATTGGCTGATATCAGTTTTACGCGGGTTGGGCAATTCATTATAATCCGACTGTGTCGGTTGAGCAGTCAATGTGAGAGGAATAACCGATAAGATGGTCATTCCACATAAGATAAAGCAGTTGGTTAATAGTTTGTACTTCTTCATGTCGTTTAAATTGTTTTTCGCTATAAAAGTACAAATAATTATTGCCACGACAATATCTATTCTTGTTTTTCCTTTGATAGATGTTCTTCCATATACTTACTTGGAGGCACACCATATAAATCTTTGAATGCCGTAGAGAAGTTGTTGGGGTTGTTGAATCCTGTGAGTTCGGCAACCTCGACAATCGAATACTTCTTTTCGGAGAGTAAGATGGCCGCCTGTTTCAACCTCGCATTTCTGATAAAATCTCGGGTTGTCTGATTCGTGAGTTCCTTTAATTTGCGATGCAGGTGCACTCGGCTTATTCCCACTTCGGTAGTAATCATTTCGACAGTCAGATCGGGATTGCTGAGATTGGCATTAATCACCTTCATGATTCGTTCCATCAGTTTATCATCCGGCGATTTGGCTTCTATCTTCTCTAGTTTATCCTCTTGCAGTTGTTTGCCGCTGAAGGTGTTGCGGAGCATGGCTCTGCTTCGAATCAGATTCTCTACTGTCTTTTGTAGAATGTCAATATTGAAAGGTTTGGTAAGATAAGCGTCGGCACCTGTCTCGAGTCCTTCGATGTTGTCTTCCTCGCGGGTTTTGGCGGTGAGAAGAATCACCGGAATGTGATTCAGATTCACATTCTGCTTGATTTTTCGGCAAAGCGTCATTCCGTCCATTTCGGGCATCATGACATCACTGATTACTAAGTCGGGAATGCGTTTGAATATCATGGCCAAAGCTTCTTTTCCGTTGCTACTCTCCATAGTATGATAGTCAGAAGAGAGTTCTTGGCAGATGTACCAGCGTATTTCTTCATCGTCTTCTACAACCAACACCCGGTTCTTAGATTTAGACCGTACTTTCTCCTCTTCTTCGGGGGCAGAAACTGTAATAGGAGTCTCTTCTGCTGGCAATTCAATTATCTGAGGTTTATTATCTGTATGATCAATCTCTTCGGGACTTAGATGTTTGTTGCCCAAAGGAATGCGGATAGTGAAACGAGTTCCAGGGCCCTCGGGATTATTGTCTACCAATATCTCGCCGTGGTGTAGTTCGACCAAAGAGCGGGTGAGGTGCAGACCTATTCCTGTTCCGATATTCGAATTGTTCTGATTATTGCGAATCTGGTAGAAACGTTCGAAAATATGAGTTTTCTCTGAGTCATCGATACCGATGCCGCTATCGGCAATAATAATCTCAGCATAGTGATTCAGCGGACCAGCTTCTGCCGACTTTTCGCCAGTAGAAAGATAGATATTCACATTTCCGCCGTTGGGAGTGAACTTGAAAGCATTAGAGAGGATGTTCAGTACTATCTTGTCGAAGTTGGCGGGGTCTACCCAAACTTGAAGATGATCCAAGGCATCATGATGAAACCGAAGTTCGATATTCTTCTGAGTACTTTCCTGAGCAAAAGTTTCACATAAATCATCGATGAAACCAACTATTTCTGTTTCACGGAAGTTGAGCGACATCTGTCCCTTATCTATCTTACGGATATCCATCAATTGGTTGATGAGGCGTAGGATTCGCTCGGCATTTCGATAAATCATGTGATAAGATTTTTGTCGGGCATTATCACCATCGCTTGCCATCAACTTCTGTAGCGGACTGATGATGAGCGACATTGGGGTGCGAATCTCATGAGATATATTGATAAAGAACTGAAGTTTGGCTTCGTTGAGCTGTTCGGCATGTATATGTTGCAACATCTCTTGTTTTGTACGATAGCGCTGCCTAACTTGAAGAATGATGAGCCGAAGCAGTCCTAATATAAGTAATGTATAAATTAGTTTGGCCCACCATGAAGCCCACCATGCCGGCGAGATATGGATAACAATTTCTTTTATTTCGGAGTCGATGGTATAATCTTTTGCCTTGACTTTAAAACGGTAAGTGCCGGGAGAGAGGTTGCTGAATGAAACTCGGTTGATACCTTTGGGCAATGTTACCCACGGTCCGTCGTTCATAGAATAAAGGTATAGAATACGTCCCGGGTTGTTGAGCTCTGTTGTAGAAAACTCTATAGTGAAAGCATTGTCCGAATGAGATAGATAGAAATCGTGAGCATCGTAGACCGCTTCATCGATAATCTCACTTCCACCCGAAAGAGAACCTTTTCTTACGGGACTATTATTAAGGTAGAAGTCGGTGATTCTTACGTGCCACTTACGGGCAGGCGTCGTTATTTCTTTCGGATTGAAATAAGTGACACCATATATACCTCCAAACCAAATATTGCCTTGGGCATCTTTGAAAGAAGCATTCTTGCTGAACTCATTGCCTTGCAATCCGTCACTTACATAATAATTGATAAATTTCTGAGTCGTGAGGTTCAATTGTGATACTCCGGCATTGGTGCTTATCCAAAGATTATTTTCATCATCTTTCTGAATAGCATAGATAGCATCGCTGGGCAAACCATCTCTTTGGTCGAACAAACGAATGTTCCTGGCTTTTGGATTCCATCTGACCAATCCGTTAGAACAGCCGAACCAGATGTTTCCCTTGTTGTCTTCGCGAATAGAAAGGATGATGGTGCGGGGCAGAAGTTTTAAGATGCTCAATTTCTTACTATATAAATCGATGCAGAAAGCCCCGTCGTAAGTGCCGACGAACAATTTATTGGAACTTTTAGAATAATACAGACAACAAGTCCAGCTAGTCATTGCCTTGTTGATGATATTATTGGTCTTGAGCTGGTTGGTGCTTAAATCGTAGTAAAACAAACCATCGCCCATTGTAGCTATCCAAAGGCGTCCACTTTTATCTTCAGCAAAATCGTAGACATGTTGAACCAAATTGCCATACTGATTTTTAATAGGTATATAGCTGCAGCGCCCTGAACTTCTGTCTAGTTTTCCCATTCCGTTGGAGTAGGAACCAAACCATAAATTGCTTTTTGAGTCTTCATAGAGTCCGAAAACATTAGAAGGTACAGAAGAGGGGTTGCTGCTATGAACAAAATGCGCCTTTTGTTTATTTTCTCCCGAGATACCATAAATACCATCATTATCAGTGCCCACCCACAGAATGCCATTGCGGTCTTTAAGTAACGAGGTAATACATTTCGAACCGATAATATTTTTGTTGATAGACTTATATCCTATATATTTGAACATGTTGTTCTGCGAAGGAATCATCATCACTCCTTTCTGATAGATGGCCAACCAGATGTTGTTGGCATTATCGCGAAGAATGGAATGCACTTTGGCAGTAGTGTCATCGAAATAGAGATTATCAAAACGATATTCGTTGAGCTGACCGGTATTCCGATTGAATATATCTGCTCCACATCCGTCTGTTCCGACAAATAGCTGATTATGACGATCGATATAGAGCGTCTTGACGGGTAAGTCCTGACGGCCGTTCAATAGGATAGGAAGAAAAGAGTTGGACTTGACATCATAGCGATAGATTCCTCGTCCAACAGTCGAGATAAATATCTCTCCTTGTTTGTTCTGACAGATATTATTAATGATACCGCCTCTTTCGTTGAAAGAATAATGATACATTTTGTGATGGGCATCAATACGATACAATCCTCTCTCACCACTCATGAGCCAACAGTTGTGGTATTGGTCTTCCATAATATAATCGGTACTCGTCGTCCTGATAGGCAGATGCTGTTTGATCATTATGATCGAACCATCTATAACTTTTACTTTGCAGGTGAAGTTGCCCGAAATCCATAGCTCTCCATTCTTTTTTTCGATGACACTTACTATATTGCTATTGAAAATAGTGCCGTCACTCCATTTCGCCGGTTCGCTGAATGTATCTGTTGCCGGGTCGTAAAGTTGGAAGCCGTTGAGCGTACCGATAAAGAGTCTGCCCTTGCTATCTTCGAATAAGGTGCGGACATAATTGTTGCAAAGAGAGTGGATATCGTTCTTTTTGTGCTTGTAGATAGTGAACTTCACCCCATCATAACGGTTCAAACCATCTTCGGTCGCTACCCATATCATGCCGTTGCGGTCTTGAAAAATATAATTGATCAGACTGCTTGAGAGCTCACGGTCGGAAGTGAACAATTTATACGATTGTCCGCTCATCGCTAATGGTAGAAATAATAAAAAGACAAGGACTACTGAAATGTTTTTCATGAATCTCTTTTGCTAATTGTGACGTAGCAAAAATAAGAAAAAAACTTGTCCTGCATTCTATCTTGGCCAAAATATTCGTTACCGATGGCGCAAAATAAATTGACGATGTTACATCACTAAAGATTTATGTAACAAACATGCATAATATGTAACGAATCAGGGGGAAAGGGGGAATAAATAAGGGCGCTTATTTTCTATCTAATTCCTAATTTTGTAGCATCTGTTATTATATAAAATTGTTATGAAAAACAAACTATTCTTGATTGTCAGCTATATCATGTTTTGTTGCTTTGCGCTTCAGTCTAAAGCAGCCGATAGGTTTGTGACAAACTCTGCCGAAGGCTTTGTATGGATAAACAAAGCTATGTCGGCTCCTATTCTTTTAGATTCAAAAGAATATAAGGGTGTGCTCAGGGCAGTTGACAACCTTCGTGAAGATGCCGAGAGAGTGACTGGAACAAAACCTTCAACTTCTTGCATCATATCGAATAGAAAGATGATTATTATTGGTTCGGTAGAACAAAGCATGTGGATAAAACAATTGATGGAGCTGGGTAAGTTGAATGCTAGCGAGCTGAAAGGTAAACGAGAAAAATATATCATCACAACCATTCAGAATCCGCTTAAGGGAATTGATGAAGCTGTTGTTATTGCTGGTAGCGATAAACGCGGCACTATCTATGGTATCTATGAACTATCTCGGCAGATGGGTGTATCTCCTTGGTATTACTGGGCCGACGTTCCGACTCCGCATCATGACTGCATCAGTATCAAATCTGGAAAATATACCGATGAAGAACCTGCAGTAAAGTATCGAGGAATATTTTTGAATGATGAATGGCCTAGTCTGGGCGGATGGGCGAAAGCGACGTTCGGAGGCTTTAATAGTAAATTCTATGAAAAGGTATTCGAATTGATTCTGCGGTTGAAAGGGAATTTCATGTGGCCTGCCATGTGGAATAGTGCTTTTTATGATGATGATCCCGAGAATGGACCACTTGCCGATGAAATGGGAATTGTGATGGGCACTTCTCATCATGAGCCAATGGGGCTGGCGCAGCAAGATTGGAAAAGAAGAGGAACAGGAGCCTGGAATTATGCCTTGAATGGAAATGTGCTTCGCGGTTTTTGGAAAAGTGGTATAGAAAGATGTAAAAATTGGGAGTCGGTCATTACTGTTGGAATGAGAGGCGACGGTGATGAAGCAATGGGCGAAAGTACAAATATCTCGTTGTTGCAGAATATCGTTAAAGACCAGCGAAAGATTATTGCCGATGTTACAGGAAAACGTGAAAGTTCTATTCCCCAAGTATGGGCACTCTATAAAGAAGTTCAAGAATATTATGATAAAGGAATGAGGGTACCGGATGATGTCACCCTGCTGCTTTGTGATGATAACTGGGGCAATGTTCGCCGATTGCCTGATATCAGTGCCAAACCTCGAAAAGGAGGGTACGGCATGTACTATCACTTTGATTATGTCGGTGCACCTCGCAATTCAAAGTGGATTAATATCACCCAGATTCAACGCACTTGGGAACAGCTGGATCTGACTTATCGGCATGGTGTGAAAGAATTGTGGATTGTCAATGTTGGCGACCTTAAGCCAATGGAATATCCAATCAGTTTCTTTATGGATATGGCTTGGAATCCGGAACGTTATCATCAAGATAATCTGTTTCAGCATACAGTAGACTTCTGTGCCGAACAATTTGGTAAGGAGTATTCAAAAGAGTCGGCCTCTCTGATTGATACTTACTCTAAATATAATAGGAGAGTGACTCCCGAACTGCTGAATGATACAACATACAGCTTGTGCAATTATGATGAATGGAAGAGGGTGAAAGATGATTATCTCAATTTGAACCTTAGAGCCTTGAAACTCTATTATCTGATTCCTTACAAACTACAACCGGCATTCGACCAATTGGTGCTCTATCCTATCATGGCTTGTTCTAATCTTTACGAAATGTATTATGCCAAGGCAATGAATAAATATCTGGCTGCAAAGCACGATGTAGAAGCCAATGGCTGGGCAGATAAAGTGAAAGAGTGTTTCGATAAAGATTCTTTGCTA
>DAIUBN010000158.1:0-6846 GCA_036846645.1 Bacteroidaceae bacterium
TTTTGGGCTTCTTGGTGTGGCCCATGTCGCTCAGCTATTCCTAAAGTGAAGAAGATGTATGAGAAATACAACGGGAAACTCGTTGTAGTGAGCGCATCATGCGACCAGAAGGAAGACGATTGGAAGAAAGCCGAAAAGGAAGAAGCAATGCCATGGGACCAGTTACTTGTATCACAGAAAGACTTATCGGGTAGTGTAGGCAATGCTTATGCCATCCAATCTATCCCTCGATTGGTATTGATTAATCCAAAAGGTGAAATTATCGTTGTTACTTTCGATCCGAAACTGATTGAGTCGACACTAGACGGACTTATTAAATAAGTAATATTAGTAAAAAACAATTATGAAACATTTTCTCATAGTAATATCTGTATTATTGATATTTGCCGAGACAAGCTTTGCACAGAAGAATAATGCGAAGGCTCGTCCACAGCAAACAGTAGGGTTTGTTATATCGGGTAATATCCCTGGTATAAAGAATGGTGTGAAGGTACAACTTCTTAATAAAGAAAAAGTCGAGAGTAGAACATTTATCGCTTCGGGTGTAACGAAAGGCACATCTTTTAGATTAGTAGGTAGGGTCAGTTCGCCAACGTTGTGCCAGCTTCAAATATCGGATAAGATATTGAAAAGTAAAGATGATTATACAAAACAGACAGGAATCGATATGTTTGTAGAGAACGTTAAGATGACTGTTTCGGCAGCTCATTATGATAGTATTCCGCTAGATTGGGATTTGTATACTATTCCACTTCGTAAGGAAATGAATGTAACAGTAACTGGTGGAGCGACCGAAAAACAATTTCAAGAATATCGCCGTTATATCCATGATGCTGAATTGAATGCAAAAATTGCCGATTATGCAGTTCGTAATTATCAATTCAATTTTGATGAGAAAAATAAGCATGAAGTAGATGCTGCCGTATTGAAAGAAAAACAGAACGCTGCTAATATTGCCCAAGAGAAGTTGAATGCAGCCAATGATAAGTTTATGAGTGCTCATCCTACTTATCCCATTTCATTATGGTTGGCTCAGCAGAAGCTTGAACAACATTTTGTTTATCCCGCTTCACAATTCGACCAGTGGATTGCAATGTTCAAAGATAATATCGATACTGCCCGTTACCAATCTTATGTAGCTGCGGCTACTGCAGCCAAAAAGTTTGCTCAAGGTACTCGTTATACCGATTTTGATGTTGCTACTCCCGATTCGGTAACTAAGAAGTTGTCGGACTTCATTACTAAAGGCAATTATACCTTAGTAGACTTTTGGGCTTCGTGGTGCGGGCCATGCCGTATGTCCATTCCTCATGTCAAGGAGATGTATGGCAATTATGGTAAGGACCGTCTTAATATAGTCAGCGTATCTTGCGATCAATCAAAGAAAGATTGGTATAAGGCTATGGATGAAGAAAAAATGCCATGGCAACAACTCGTTTTGCCTCGCGAATCGATGAAGCTCGTTAGAGAGGCCTACCAGTTGAGTGGCATACCTTATTTATTACTCATCAATCCTCAAGGCGAGTTGGTCTATGCTGCCAATAGTAGTGATGAAGTAGGGGCACTACTCAAAAAAATAATGAAATAAAAACTATATGATAATGAAGAAAGTCTATTTTTATATGTTGCTTGTTGCATTTGTCGGATTAAGTGCAATTATCACTTCCTGCTCAACAAACAAGCATAATCCGCAGTCACTAACGACCGAAATGTGTAAAACACAGGATGAGGCTGATAGCGTTTTGAACAAATATCTAAAGGAGAATAAAGATAGAAGTCAAGTTTATCTGACCATCTCAAAAAGGAAGGCTTATCGTAAAGGTGTGCCTAATGATTATTACGATAAATTTAAGAACCATCTTCTTCATCTTAATAAGTTCGTTAGTGATGCTAAAAAGGAATATAATATTAAATAGGAACGTGATGAAAAATTTTAAATATCTGTTGTTACCATCTTTATTATTATGGTGTAGCATAGCTTTTGCCCAAAAGACAAGCAAGCGATTTGTTATCACTGCCAATATTCCAGGAATGAAAGATGGAGTAGAAGTCAGACTCTACAATCAAGAACATGGTAGCGACGACTTGGCTACAGCTAAAGTAAAGAATCATTCTTTCCGCTTGGTGGGAAGTGTGACTTCGCCAACGCTTTGCAAGTTGGAGATAGACGATGTAAAACCCGCCGGTTATCAAGCCGTACTTCCTCCTAAAAGAGGTTTTTTCCTCTTTGTGGAGAACGTTAATATAAAGGTTTCTGCTTCTGATTTTGGAAGCATACCATTGATTTTTCCCGAAGGTAAGGAAAACTCATTGTTGAAAGAACTTAATGTGAAGGTCGTTGGTGGCACAGCTCAGAAACAATATAGCGAGTACCGTCATTACATTCATGCTGTTGATATGGAGTCGAGTATTGCATTTAATGATTATTTGAATTATAGCGAGAACAGCAAGCCTTCAATACAGTTGGGGGCTGATGGAAAAGCTGAAGTCGTCTATGCAGATGGTGGCAAGAAGATAGATCCGAAAGTGCTGCTCGACAAACGTGCTAAGATGCTGGCAGCAAGAGAAAAATATAATGCAGCCGAAGAGAAGTTTATCTCGGAACACCCAGATTATGTTATTTCTTTGATGCTGATGTCGGGTAAGACGGAAGATACTTTTCAATATACCAATGCCGATTACGACAATTGGTTGGCGAAGTTCAAAGGCAATTACGACAAGACTCGTTATACTGCCTTTGCAAAAGCAGTGCAGGCAGCACGTGGTTGTCTGAAAGATGCTCCTTATACCGATTTCGAGATGATTTCTACTGACTCGGTAAAGACACGGCTCTCTCAACAACTCAATAAGACAGGCTATACGGTTGTTGATTTCTGGGCTTCTTGGTGTGGTTGGTGCCGCAGGGCTATTCCACATATCAAGGAACTTTATGCTAAGTATAGTCGTCAGCAACTCGAAGTGATTAGTGTTTCTGTAGATGATTCCAAACCGGCATGGTATCGTGCTATGAAGGCAGAAAATATGCCGTGGCGTCAATATGTAGAAGAAAAGGAGCAGAAGAAGTTGACAGACAAAGCTTATAATATGTTAGGTATTCCTGATTTCTTGCTCATTGACTCGGAGGGCAAGGTGGTTTATGCCACTTCTAGTCCCGACGATTTGGATGTGATGCTCTCGAAACTGATTAAATAGGTATAGATACTTTAGACAATGACAAAAAAATATTTCTTTAATTTTATCTTTTGTTTGGTCCTATCTGCTTGCGCTTTGACTGTCAAGGCGCAGCAGATAGTTAAGATTCCGACAGATCCGGCTGTGCGAATAGGCAAACTCAGTAACGGACTTACATATTATATCTGCCACAATGCCTTGCCCGAGAAGAGGGCGTTCTTCTACATCGCTCAGAAAGTGGGTGCTATTCAAGAAGAACCGCAGCAACGTGGCTTGGCCCACTTTTTGGAGCACATGTGTTTCAATGGTTCCAAACACTTTCCGGGCAATTCGCTTATCCATTGTATGGAACGTTATGGTGTGAAGTTTGGCGACAACCTCAATGCTTATACTGCTGTTGATGAAACGGTATACAATATTGATAATGTGCCGACAGCCGATGCTACTGCTATAGACTCCTGCTTGTGGGCACTACATGACTGGTCTAACGACTTGACGCTCGATCCTAAAGAAATAGATAATGAGCGCGGAGTGATTCACGAAGAGTGGCGCGGCGGTGATAATGCTTCGAAAAGGGTGATGGAAAAGATGTTGCCTGTGATATTGGCAGGTAGCAAGTATGCCGATGCTATGCCTATCGGCTCTATGGATGTAGTGATGAACTTCAAACCACAAGTGCTGCGCGACTATTATGAAAAGTGGTATCGTCCCGATTTGCAGGGTATCGTTGTTGTGGGCGATATTAATGTAGACCAGATAGAAGCTAAGATTAAACAAATCTTTTCTGATATTCCTGCCCAGCCAGCAGCTGCTAAGAGAATATACTATACGGTACCCGATAATGCCGAACCGATAGTCTTTACCGGTACAGATAAGGAGCTGACCAAGGTGAGCGTAGGATATTACTTCAAACATCGTGGTGTGGAAGATAAGAATAAGGTGACGATGGACTATTGTCGTAAGAACTTAATCAACAATATGATATCTTCAATGATTGGCGATCGCTATGAAGAGATGATGCATCAGTCTGTTCCTCCATTTATTGGAGCTTCGGCTGGCGATGGCGCTTTCTCGATAGCAAAAACTGAAGATGCCTTCTGTGCCGCTGTGACTTGTAAAGAGAACGATATAAAAGGAGGTATTATGTCAATGCTTCGCGAGGTGATGCGTGCCAAGAAGTATGGATTCACTCAATCGGAATTGGATAGAAACCGTACTGACTATCTTCGAGAGTTAGAGTCGATGTACAACGAGCGCGACAAGCAGCAGAGTTCCAGCTTGGTGAGTATGTATGTTCGCAATTTCCTCGATAATGAACCGATACCTAGTGTTGAAGACTGCTATAAGTTGTATTCTGAAATGGCAAAGTCGTTGACCCTTGCCGAAATCAATGCGGCGATGAAGAAATATATAACCGACAATAATCTGGTCGTTACCATGCAGGCTCCCGAAAAGGCCGATTTGAAATTGCCTTCGAAGCAAGACTTGCTCAATTATCTGGCTCAGGCAAAGGCAGAACAGTTGCAGCCTTATAAAGATAAAACGGTCGATGCATCGCTCATCTCTAAATTGCCTAAAGCCGGCAAAGTAGTTTCGGCTCGGAAGAATGCTACAATGGGTACTACCGAATACATGCTTTCTAATGGCGTGAAGGTAGTGGTGAAGAAAACAGATTTCTTGAAAGATGATATCAGCATGATTGCCGTAAGTAAAGGTGGTACATCGCTCTATCCCGATAATGAAATCATCAACCTGAAGAATATAGGTGTTGCTTCGCTGGGTGGACTAGCCAAGTATAGCAATATCGACCTAGGCAAGATGCTTACCGGTAAAGTGGCATCGGCTTCGGCAAGCATATCTTTGACTACGGAGTCGGTGAATGGGGCTTGTTCTCCAAAGGATTTGGAAACGATGATGCAACTGGCTTATCTTACTTTTACTGCACCCCGTAAAGACCAAGTAGCTTTCGATGCTTACAAAATGCAATTGAAGGCAAGTTTGAAAAATAAGGAAGCATTGCCACAGACCGCTTTGCAAGATACAATTACTAAAGCATTGTATGGTGATAATCCGAGAGTAGTTCGGATGAAAGAAAATATGGTAGATAAAATAGATTACGACAAGATACTCGACATCTATAAAGAACGTTTTGCCAATGCTGCCGACTTTACTTTCTTCTTTGTAGGCAATGTAGACGAGGCAAAACTCAAACCGATGCTTTGCAAATATGTAGCTTCGCTACCGGCAAGTAGTGCAAGAGAGAACTTTAAGAAAATGTTATTTCCTCGAAAAGGTATATATACCAACGAATTTGTGAAAGAAGAGAAAACGCCGAAGACAACTATCATTCTCAATTATTCGGGAGCAGAGAAACTTTCTCTCCGTAATAGTATGATGGCTGATATTCTGGGGCAGATTATGGATATGGTATATACCAAGACTATTCGTGAGGATGCCGGAGCTGCCTATACCGTGAGCAGTTCTTGCAGTTTGAACGATTATCCCGAGGAGCAAGTCTCTCTCGAAATAGCTTTTCCTACCGATCCGGCGAAGAAAGAACTGGCGTTGAAACTGGTCAAAGAAGGATTGGAGAAAGTAATAAACGAGGGTCCTTCGCAGGAGTATCTCGATAAAGTAAAAGAATATATGCTGAAAGTACATGCCGAGAGCATCAAGAAAAATAGTTATTGGATGAGTGTACTTACCCAGCAATGGCTCAATAGTATCGATTTCAGTAAAGACTATGAACAGACATTGAAGAGTATTACAGCTAAAGATATCCAACAGTTTACTGCTCGTCTGTACAAACAGAATAACCAAATTTTAGTGACGATGACTTCTCCTGCTGCGAAGTAAGTGGATGTTAGATAACCCAAGATACTAAGAAATTAGAAGGTTTGAAAATAGGAATGTTTATCTGACTGTATGATTAGATGTCATTTTGTTAGTGGTGTTAATCAATTGAGTTAAACAAGTTGATTATGGATTGATTAGGTTTCTGAGCATTTGAGAAAATGCATAGTGCGGAATAAATGTTTTTCATGTACTTAGTTGGTATTTGGGTGTTCGGAGTGATAATATGTAGAGGCATACATATTATCACTCTTTTTTGTTGATGAGTTCTATTTTACTCCTACGACTTTCATTAACCCTTATCTTCAGCCTAAGACATTGAGTCATAAGATGTTAATCCTGACGAAAATAAAGTTGGTATATTCAGAAGTAGCCTATCAAACTATATGTCAGAGCTTTAATACTTCGCGCCAAATTTCGCACAAGTACCAAAGTGCTGGCATTCAGCGTGTAATACTACTTTTGAATGGTTCTTCGTCACTTTAGGTGGAAGTTGAACGGATTATCAAGTCAATTGAATTACCAACTTCGAAGAAGTTTCCCTTGCAGAAACCCCAGGCAGAAGGGATGGAACATCCCGACTTCCTGGGGTAGAGACACTCACAGCGGCTTGAACCTCGAAGAGGCTCCCTTTCTCTTAATAAGTCAGCGTCTACGACGTTGAAAGCAAGAGTCAGTAACTTACCCCAGGTAGAAAAGATACCACTACGTTCATCTTTTCTGCCTGGGGTTTCTGCAAGGGAAACCTCATTCGAGGTTGCTCTTAGCTGATATTTTTTTATTTGGGAGATTTGAGTTTCCACCTAAAGTGACGAAGAACCT
>DAIUBN010000159.1:0-6747 GCA_036846645.1 Bacteroidaceae bacterium
TAGCCAGAATGTTAGGTCATGAAGACATTCGCACCACCCAGATTTATGCCAAGATACTAAAGACTACCATCAATCAGTACTCAACCCTATTGCAGAAGGCTATTAAATAAAGATGTTAAGCTACGTAATCCGCAGCAATCACTTCAACTTGATTGCTGCAGGTTTATGTATAAGCCAAGAAATGCCACAAAAGCAATACTTCAAAATGAAAAAAACAGATTTGAAGATGAGAAATACGAACTGGAAAATTCCAACAATTGCATTCACAATATATTTTCCTATGTAATGCCCTATAATGGTACTTTCTAAGAAAAACATATTTATTCTTCTATTATGATGAAAAGTTATAAAATGAATTTATCTCATTGCTTTTTCTGTAGAAAAATACGACAGAAATATCATAAGAAAACATTGACGGATTGAATCAGTGCATACTTAATTTCGCCAATAAGTTCTTTAAAGGATAAAAGATTACCACTTACATTTCAACGCATATTTCACTAGCAAGATCAAGACCGGTACTTCTACAAGTGGTCCGATGACAGCGGCGAAAGCTTCGCCGGAACTTATGCCAAAAACAGCGATGGATACAGCGATAGCCAGTTCAAAATTGTTTCCGGTGGCAGTGAATGCTATCGAGGCTGCCTTGTCGTAAGGCACCCCAATGTGTTTTGTAAACCAGAACGATGAGAAAAACATGATGGCAAAATATAAGACCAACGGTACTGCAACAAGCAGAACGTCAAACGGGAGTTTTACGATATATTCGCCTTTATATGAGAACATTACTATAATTGTAAACAGAAGAGCAATAAGTGTTATCGGACTTATCTTCGGAACGAAACGCTTGTAATACCAGTCATTACCTTTCAGGTTGCGGAGCAGTCTCCTTATCGTATAACCAGCCACGAAAGGTATACCCAGATATACAAGCACGCTCTTGGCTATCATCCACATCGTGATGTTCCTCACCGCATCTGTGGCAGGAAGTCCTATCCAGTCGGGAAATATGGCAATGAAGAAATAAGCATAGACAGAATAGAACAGTACCTGAAATATGCTGTTGAGAGCCACAAGACCGGCACCATATTCGCTGTTGCCCTTAGCCAGGTCGTTCCACACCAGCACCATGGCGATACAACGTGCCAACCCTATCATGATAAGTCCATACATATATTCAGGATAAGCAGAAAGGAATAAAGCTGAAAGTGTAAACATCAATATAGGACCAACAACCCAGTTGAGTATCAATGAGATTGCAAGTACCTTTTTGTTTGCGAATACACGGCCCAGTTCTTCATATTTTACTTTAGCCAAAGGCGGAAACATCATCAGTATCAATCCTACAGCCAAGGGGATATTCGTCGAACCTACTTCAAAATGTCCCCAAAAGTCTACTATTCCGGGGTAGATATACCCTATACCTACACCTATAAACATCGCAAGAAATATCCACAATGTTAAATATCTATCCAAAAACGCTAATTTTTTCATTTTACATCCTTATTTATAACATCTGTTTTGATAAATGAATTATTAAGCACAGGAGCCCATTTATAATTATCCAACTGCCTAACTATGAAATTAGACTCTGGTTTACTTTTTTTCAACTTCTGAGAATAATCTTCTTCTAAACGTTTCAACTTTCTAAGCTGCGAATATGAAAGTTCTTTAGCTATTGCCTTTTTCCCCATTATATCAATGATCTCAGGTTTTACCTTTTCTTTCCTATTTACGATAACAGTTCTTTTATTGTCTATCCTCTGGATAATATACATTCCAGGAATGCTATCACTGACATAAAAAGTATTATACTGATATCTTCCACCTGTCATATAGATTGCAGCATCTGTAAGACAAGGAGAGGATCTGCTGACAATACGCGTATTTGTGCGGTCAACAATTCCATCAGGATAAAGCATATGCAAACCAACTTTTAACGCTTGCATACCTTCTAGTAGGCCATCACATGAATGTCCATGAAACTTGACTAAATCATCATATTTGATTTCCTGAATATTAGTGAGCTGACCTTTTGAAAAGTCTGTATCAATAACTTTTTGATTTTGTGCATGCAATGGCTCCACCAAACTATATTGCAATAGGCAGAAACAGACTAATGCCTTTAAATATTTAGATTTCCTCATCATTACACGAACATTTTGGTAATTCCATCTTCTTTATATCTTTCATATAAAATGAGAAGAAACAGTTTTTTATTTCATTTCTGATACGACGGAACTCGTCTATAATGAATTCTGTATCACCTGTGACTGCAGCCGGATCATCAAATCCGAAATGCAAACGATGTTTTACCTTGCCTGCAAAGTTCGGACAGTTCTCATTAGCCCCTCCACATACAGTAATCACATAATCCCATTCCTCATTCAGATATATCTCCACACTCTTCGGATAGGCATTACTAATATCTATACCTACTTCATTCATCACCTTAACAGCAATCTCATTTATCTTTTCAGCTGGTTCTGTACCCGCCGAAAAGACCTCTTATGTATTATCAAAAGATGACATAAATGCCTGTGCCATCTGGCTACGGCAACTATTCCCCGTACATAATATCAAGATTCTCATATGCCTCTATAAAATTATATTATACAAATATCCCAGTAATATGATAAACAGCGTAATAGTACCAAAGAAGATACCTATCAGGCGCCATGTCATCACTTTCTTCAGAAGAGTAGCCTCTGGTAGCGACAGTCCCACTACAGCCATCATAAAGGCAAGGGCAGTACCGATAGGCACACCTTTTGCCACAAATACTTCTATCACAGGAACAATACCCGCCGCATTGGCATACATCGGTACAGCCAATATTACTGATAGCGGTACGGCAAACCAACTGTCCTTTGACATATAGTGCTGGAAAAATCCTTCGGGCACATATCCGTGAATGACACCTCCGATAGCGATACCGATAATCACATATAATAGCACCCCTTTCACAATTCCCCAAGAGTCTTTCAGTATACCTGGCAAACGATGGACAAACGTTATCTTCTCTGCTTCCCATTTTGCAGTCTCAGCATCAGATGATTTCTGGATATTCTTTACCCAGTCACTCAGGTAGTTCTCCAGTTTCATTTTTCCCAGAATGAACCCTCCAACCATTCCCAGAAACATGCCGCTTACAACGTATATGAGAGTGATCTTCAGTCCGAAAGTACCTAGAAACATGGCCACTGCCACCTCATTAACCAGAGGCGAAGTGATAAGAAAGGCGAATGTCACGCCAAGAGGTATCCCGCCTTTCACAAAACCAATAAACAATGGTATTGAAGAGCATGAACAGAATGGCGTAATTGCACCGAATAGCGATGCAAAGAAATACTGTAGTCCAAACAACTTATGTGTTGTGAGATAATTACGCAGACGGTCTATCGGAAAATAGGCATTGACAACTCCCATTATCGCACTGATAATGAACAGGAGTATGAGTATCTTCGTCGTATCGTAAAAGAAGAAATCTACTGCCGAACCTACTCGCGACTGCGCATCAAGCCCTAGCAGACTGTATGCCAGCCAGTCGGCAAATTGTTGTAACATAATATTTTTGTTTTAAAATTCTACAGATAAAATGTATATGCGTAATAGAGTCCCACTAAGATGAACAGGATAGCGACAATCATATTAAACCATTTCTGGAACACCTTCATCCTGTTATAGAACTTGCCAACTCCCGCCATGCTGTAGGCAAGCAACCACGCTACAAGTATCACAGGCAGTCCGGTACCAAAAGCAAACACGATAGGCAACAGATATCCACCGGTAGCTTGAGCCGACATCGGTATCAACATCCCGAAGTAAAGTACACCGCTCGTAGGGCAGAAAGCCATTGCGAAGAGCATGCCCAGAAGCAGACTTCCCCATACGCCCTTCAACTTATCCGACTTTACATTTCCGGAGAACCCGAACTTAGGAAGTCGCAGTTTATCGCCAAACAACATGAACAGTCCGATGAGCAACATAGCCGGAGCGATTAGTATTTCTCCCCACTGGCTCACTCCTTTCTGGATAGAAAACATATCGGCACCACTCCTTAGTATATAGATCAATATAGCTCCCAGTACCGAATAGGCAATGATACGCCCTACCGTGTATAGAATGCCATTCCAAAAGATACGCTGTTTGCTCTCTATGTCGTGCCCGATAAAGCCAACTGCAGTTATATTAGTTGCCAGCGGACAGGGACTGATAGCCGTGAGCAATCCCAAGACAAAAGCGGTAAGTACAGGAATATTGCTGTTGTCTAATATATGTTGTAAGAAATCCATCATCGTTTTCTGCTATTTCAATAGCTTGCTGATCTTGTTTTTTAACCCGCTCTTAAAAGCCGGTGTATTCGTGCGGGCATTTTCAAAACCGAAAGTGGTCATATCGTTTCGTACCTCTTTGCCGTTCTGCCATCTGTTCACGTACAACGACGACCATGTTACATGGTATCTGTCAGCCAGTTTCTCTCCCTGTGGAGTTGAAATATCTATTTCCTTAAACTTTACCGCCCCACTCTTCACCTGAGCTGCAAAATCATTGTTTACCACTTCTTTAGAATACGTTCCTACGGCTACACAAGTAGGACAACGTTGCTTGCTGTGAAAATACAAAACTTCCACCGTAGCGTTGTTTGATTTTACAACCTTCTTTGTTTGTGCATTTACAGCTGTAAGGCAAATCAGTCCCAATAGAGACATTATAATAACACGTTTCATACCTTTTATTTGTTTGTAGTTAATATGTTTCTTATTTCACTCTCAGTAATACGTCCCTTGGCTACAACTTTGCCGTCTATCACCAATGCCGGAAGCGACATTACATTATATTCCATTATCTTTTGCAGATCTTCTTCTTTTACCAACACGGCATTAATATCCATGTCTTTCATCACTTTCTCTACATTGGCATACAGTGCTTTGCAGTTGCTGCAACCTGTTCCTAAAACTTTTATTTCCATAATTAATAATTTGTTTATAATGTTTCCTATAATCGTAGTTCGCAAAACAACGATCATTCAATACATAAAAAAAGAGCTAGTTCAACAGCAATTCTCTTTTTTACATATACACTGTCCTACAAACTCACTGAAAAGTTCCTGAGCAATTTTCCAGTTCTCTTTGTTGATACAATATTTCACCTTCGGAGTTTCTATTTCGCCCTGTATCAGTCCGGCGTTTTTAAGTTCCTTAAGATGTTGCGAAACGGTAGCTTTGGCGATTGGCAGTTCTTCATGTATGTCACCGAAGTAGCATGTTTCCTGCTTTGCCAGAAACTGCATAATGGCGATTCTTGCCGGATGCCCTAAGGCTTTGGCAAAACGTGCAAGTTGTTCTTGCTTTACCGTATAATTTTTATCGTTTTCCATCTTTTCTTTAAATATTGTTCGCAAAAGTACGAACAATATCTGATTTATCCAAATTTCCAATCAAAAATCTACTTCCTTTTTATAATTTATAACATTACAATAATGCAATTGTTACTAATTATATTACAACAGTAAGTTTATGTATTCCATCATTGCAACAATACATTAAACATACATCTCATCATCTACTAATTTCGTTCAAGAATCTATTATCGAATTTTATTTTCAGAGAGAAATCTTCTTCTAAAGAAATCTTTGTAACTTTGGTAAACGAGTATTGTTAGGAAGACCAGTCTGCTTTGCAGAATTTGTTTGGCAAGTTGTACTTTTGTGCGGACAAAACAGAGTTTCGCCTTCAAAAGTGACTTGCCAACTTCTGTGGAGTTGGGAAAATGCCCTCGCAACTCGGCCTTTTATTTATAGAAAAAATGGGACATAAGACGAAACGATTGTGGATAAGAATGTCGCCTGAAGAAGAGCGACTATTGAAAGAGAAAGCCGTTAATTACAAGACAATTAGCAGCATGGTATGGGATGCCATCAAAATCTTTGATGACAAAGCAACCATAGGGAAATTTGATGTTCTCAATGAAATGGTTGCCTTATACCGAAAATATCAGCAAGATCTGTCCTGGATGGGTGGAAACTTTAATCAATTGGTAAAACGAGCAAATGAACTTGCCATCGGGGAAGAACTTACTATGCCATACTTCAAACAAGTGCTTTTTCCTAAAATAAAAGAGCTTCAGGACCTTCTTTGTGACATTAAGCGGGAACAACATCAAATAGCCAAGAAATTGACTAAATTATGATTGTACCATTATACTAATCAATTATTGCTCCTTTTAAACATTACAACATTGATATAATAATGATTGCTACTATTCTACCATCAAGTTCCAATTTTCATGCAGTTGATTACAATGAGCGAAAAGTCGCCCAAGGCAAAGCTGAATTGCTACAGATGACAAATTTCGGTTTTGTAGGTGCCGTTGGCAAGTACACACCTGACGACTTGAAACAATATTTGGTCGAATACTCATCACGTATCAATAAACGCATACGCCGACCACAATTCCATCTGGCGATATCCTGCCGTGGAGATGAATATACCAAAGAACAGTTAGTGGACTTTGCTCATCAATATCTTAAAGAAATGGGATATGCCGAAGAAGGTCAGCCATTGCTTATCTATTCTCACCACGATACGGCCAACAATCATATTCATATCATCACCAGTCGTGTTGCTCCGGACGGGCACAAGATAGATCATAACCATGAGCGCATTCGTTCTCAGCAGGTTATCAACAAGCTACTTGGTCAAGACGAAAGCCAAAAGGTAAAACAAGTATTGGCGGAAGCACTTC
>DAIUBN010000160.1:0-6653 GCA_036846645.1 Bacteroidaceae bacterium
TTGCCAAAGTCTTGGATGTTGATGTACGTATGCTTCTGAATACGAATAAGGAAACACAAATCTTTGAGATAGCAGCAAAATCATAACGACAAAAGGAAAGCGATATGAGTAATTTCAACGAAAACACCCGTGTGCAGGTTCCGGCTGCCTTGCATCTGTATAAGTTGGGGTATAATTACCTTGACAGAATCAGCGATTACGACACAAGAACTAATATATTACAAATGGATTTCTTCATGGCAATGCGCAGACTCAACCCTGGAATAACCAGCCTTGAGTTGAGCCAGTTGCTTGACAAGATTGTTGCCATATCAGACAATGACGATTTGGGACGTGAGTTTTATAATCTTATGTCAGCCAATAGTGGTCTGAAACTGATAGACTTTGATAATCCAGATAACAATACATGGCATGTTACGACTGAATTCACTTGTGAGAATACTGAATCGGGAGATGAGTTCCGTCCTGACATTACGTGCTTCATAAATGGACTGCCTTTGGCATTCATCGAGGTAAAGAAGCCAAATAACCATGATGGTATTCTTGCTGAACGTGAACGCATAAACAAAAGAATGCGTAACCGCAAGTTCCGTCGTTTCTTAAATATCACTCAATTAATGATATTCTCCAATAATCAAGAGTATGACAATGATAATCGTGTGCCTATTCAAGGAGCATTCTATTGTTGTACCGCCAAAGAGAAAACATTCTTCAATGTATTCAGAGAGGCTGATAGCAATTATGTGAAGGACTATCCATATAGAAATGTTCCAGAAGAAGTGGAAAACAAAGTGCTTCGTCATCGCAATTGTGTTGTCATCAAGAATCTGGGTGAATATCAGACCAATAAGCAAGTAAATACCCCTACAAACCGTATTCTTACTTCCATGTTAAGCAAGGAGCGCATTTTATTCTTGCTTCGATATGGCATAGCCTATGTAGACCAGAAGGTAGAGCTGGAGGATGGGACTAAGAGTACCCAATTACAGAAGCACATTATGCGCTATCAGCAATTATTTGCATCACTGGCCATTAGAAGAAAGCTCTCGGCAGGGATAAAGAGTGGTATCATCTGGCATACACAGGGAAGTGGAAAAACTGCACTTGCTTATTACTCGGTACGTAGTCTTACTGATTATTATGCTAAATGTGATACCGCCGCAAAGTTTTACTTCATTGTTGACCGCATTGCCCTGATGGAGCAAGCTATAGATGAGTTCGTGGCTCGTGGCTTGGTGGTACGAACGGCATCCAGTCGCAAGGAGTTGATGGATGACTTCAAGGACAATAAGCCAATTGTCAACAACGAGGGAAAGCCTGAGATAATGGTGGTTAACATCCAGAAATTCAAAGAGGATACTACCAAAATTAAGATTGATAATGGGTATAGCACGAATCTTCAACGTATATTCTTTGTGGACGAAGCCCATCGTGGTTATAATCCCCAAGGTAGTTTTCTTGCCAATCTGTTAGAAGCAGACAAGGATTCCGTGAAAATTGCACTGACCGGAACTCCGCTTCTGAAAGAAGAACGAGAGTCATGGCGTGTGTTCGGTGATTATATCGACACCTATTATTATGACAAGTCTATTGCTGATGGCTATACGCTTAAACTAATGCGAGAGCCAATAGAAACCATCTATAAGGAAAAGATAGAAGATATTCTAGATCAACTTGCAGGTGGTGTTGAAGTCAAAAAGAGCGATATTGACAAAAACAAGATCATCGAGAATGAAACTTATCTGAATGCTCTTTTAGACTATATTATAGCAGACTTTCGCCAGTTTCGAAAAGAACAGGCAGACGATAGTGTGGGCGCAATGATTGTCTGCAAAACCAACCCCCAGGCTCGCGAAATGTACCGCTTATGGCAGGAACGTTTCGGTTTCGCCATGGGTATTGAAGAAAAGAAGGAAGAACAGTATATGATGGCAGCTGAGCCTATGCTTGTAATGAAGTCTGCTAAACCACTCCGTGCTGCTCTTATCCTCCATGACGAAGGAGATAAGGAAGAACGAAAAGAATATATAGAGGAATACAAGAAGCTCAAAACTGTTGACGTGCTGATAGTAAATCAAATGCTTCTCACCGGTTTTGACGCTCCGAGACTGAAACGACTCTATCTTGGAAGAAGCATGGATGGGCATGATCTGTTGCAGGCATTGACCCGTGTAAATCGACCATATAAAGATTTCAAATACGGCTATGTAGTTGATTTTGTTGACATCAAGGAAAACTTTGATGCAACGAACGACCGCTATCTGCGCGAGCTGAACCGCACCAACGACCCAGAAGAAACAGGTGAAACCAAGCCTGTTAGTATCATTATAGAGGATAAAGATGCTATCATTAACCAGATGAAGCAGATTAAGAGCGTGCTTTTCAACTTTACTTGTGACAATGCAGAGGAATTCCGCAAGGAGATTGACGAAATTGAAAACAAGGATAGCCTTTATGAGTTACGAACTACTCTGAGTGATGCTAAAGCCATCATGAATGTGGTTAGAGCATCAGGTGATGACGAACTCAAAGAAAAAATCAATTCTCTGTCTGTTGGTGCAATACCAACGCTCATTACCGAGGTAAACCGCAGAATAGAGCGTATGAACTTACTGGACAACACCGAGCATAAGACCGACGTATCAGGCATTATTAATATTGCTCTTTCTGAACTGGAATTTGAATTCAAGAAGGGCGTTGCCGAGGAATTGCGTATCATCGTCAATGATTTGCGTGAGCGTTGCGAAAAAGTACAGGCAGAGTTTGAAGCGAACTTCGATCAGAAAGAAGAGAAATACGTTATCCTTGCTGATGAGTTCCGCGAATATTTCCGAAAGAAGGGTTTTGTTCCGAACACAACAAAAGAAGCCAAGGAAAGTATTGCTTACATGGATGAAGTGATGAAGAAGATTAAGGAAATCAATCGTCGTAATCGAATTCTAAAAAAGAAATACAAGGGTGATGAACGCTTTGTACGCATACATAAGCGTATCGAGGAAGAAAACCAGAAGCGCGAACGCCCGATTATCAGCAAGGAGGAGTATGAGATAGCGGAAGGTCTATCAAAGATGAAACAAGCCATCGACGATGCTCTGTTCCTTAATATCAATGAGCTAGAGAATGAAGATAAATTCAAACGTGACGTATTGGCTATGATTGGCCGTTCTCTCGTCGGACTTCATATAAAGGCAGACATAAACGACAGAAAGTATATTAACAGCCTGATAACTGGAGAATACCTGCAACAGTATAATCAGGCATACGCAAGATAATAAAGAATTCACAAGATATGAGTAATACCCAAGATATAACAAATGCAACCATAGCACTGATTGATTCTTTGAAATCAACGACAGGGGCATTTGGTCTTTCTAATGACGGAAGCGAATACAAGATCATCACAGATATGTTCTTGTATAAGTATTTTAATGATAAGTTCGGCTACGAAACCAAACGTAATGAAGTGTACGGAGAACGCCTCTCCAAGGCAGATAAGTGGGATGCAGAATACGACACATTCACCGAGGATGAAGTGGAAGACCTTTTCAGTTATCTTCCTGGTTCAGTACCACGTTTGAAGCCACAACACACTTTGGCCCATCTGTATAATGCCTCACAGAAGGGCGATTTTTCAACTATTCTTGATGCTACGCTTGTGGATATTGCCAATTTGAATACTGATACTTTCGCCATTAGTACCTCAGGCAAGAGTAAAGTCAGTATATTCACGGCAATAACTACGCATGTCACTGATCCTCAGAAGCGTGATCAATTTGCCATATCTTTGATAAAAAATATCGCATCCTTCAACTTTGAAGAAGTGTTTGCAGAAAAGTACGATTTCTTCTCTCGCATTTTTGAGTATCTGATTAAGGATTACAATAACGCTGGAGGTGGCAAATATGCTGAGTACTACACGCCAAGAGCAATTGCGCAAGTAATGTCTCGACTTCTTGTTGATGACGATGCTGAACTTCGTGGCGTTACCTGCTATGACCCTGCAGCTGGTACTGGTACACTGCTTATGGCCCTTGCCCATCAGATTGGCGAAGACCGTTGCACTATTTATAGCCAAGATATTTCCAATAAGTCGAGTGAACTGTTACGACTGAACCTTATTCTAAATAATCTCTCTGGCTCTCTGCCAAACGTAGTACAGGGCAACACATTGCTTGAACCGTTCCATAAGGAAAGCAATGGCACATTGAAGAAGTTCGACTTCGTGGTAAGCAATCCACCTTTCAAACTCGATTTTCCCGAATATCGTGATACATTGGCTTCCGACACCATGCGTTTCTGGGGTGGAGTTCCTAACTCAGTTAAAAATGTTGACCCTTTAAAACCCAAAATGGCCATCTACACGTGTTTCATACAACATGCACTCAACTCATTAAAAGACAATGGTAAGGCTGCAATTGTCATTCCAACAGGATTTGTTACGGCCAAGAGTGGTGTAGAAAAGCGTATTCTCCAGCGCATCGTTGATGAACACTGGGTCTATGGTTGCGTTTCTATGCCAAGTAATGTATTTGCAACGACTGGAACCAACGTTTCAGTTATCTTCTTTGATAAGTCTACCGCCTCGGATAAGGTAGTTCTTATTGACGCGAGCAAGATGGGAGAAGAATATAGGGAAGGAAATAACCAAAAGAAACGTCTGCTTCCAGAAGAAATAGAAAAGATTGTGTCGACATTCCGCGAGAAGAAGGCTGTTGACGATTTCTCGGTAGCAGTAACATACGACGAAATCAAAGAGAAAGGTTATAGCCTCTCCGCTGGCCAGTACTTTGACATCAAGATAGACTATGTTGATATTACCAAGGAAGAATTCAATCAACGCATGAGCGATTTCATGACCAAGTTAACAAAGCAGTTTAACGATAGTCATACACTCGAAAAAGAAATATTGACACAGTTATCAACGTTGCATTTTAATGATTAGAGTAATGAAGAAGTTTATTTTGTCGATTCTATTTGTAATAACAGCCACGGTTAGTTATGCGATTTCCAACGATAGCATAAATGCCGTAACCATGATTTCCTATGAGCAAAGCAGTCTTGACAGCGAAGGAACTCTTGCCCTCAAGAATAATACCGATGAGCCAATCAGGAACCTTTCTTTTATTATAACCTACCAGGACATGAATGGGAAGGATATGGACTACAAGGAGTTCTCTTTTGATGTTGATATTGATCCAGGTATGACAAAAAAAGTTGATATACCTGCTTATGAAAATAATCGATTCTATCATTATTATAAAACGAAGGACGACACCGATCATCCGGCCTTTAAAATCAAATACGAACTTAAAGGCTACAACCTTTCAAAAGAAGAAACAAGTAATTTGGGCTATGATGTAGGCAACGTGAACGATGGTTTGTATATAGGCATAGCAATAGTTCTTGTTTTGCTTTTTATCGGAATAACCGTCGGACTATATGTCCTTGTTGCAGTTATGGCTAAGAAAAGACATCGGAATATTGTTTTATGGCTTCTGCTGAGTTTTATAGCGACTCCTCTATTAATTGCAATCATCTTACTATGCGTTGGCAACAGTGAGACTTATGGCCTGAATGAAGACTAACAATACCTTTAAATTCATCAACAAATGACAGCAGAGGAGTTGATATCAAATATCGAAGAAGAGAGCAAGGATTTGTCATCAGAAATCATCGATAAGGTGTGTAACCGAACTATACGTGGAATGAACCGCAAAATGAAGACGTTCCCGTTAGTTGAAGGTTATCCTGATAATTTTACATTCTTCGACATATTGTCTTGTGAGACCCAGTCAAAGACATACGATGAAATAGTATTTATGGGATCAAGAACTTTGGCTGATTTCATAGAGGACTCTATTGATATTGAGTTTGATAAACTAGCTCCAATAGAAAAAGCCATATTGTCATACATGGATTTTTCTCCAGATTTTGGAAGTGGTTATGAATTCTGTGATGCTCACAAATTCCTCTATTCTTGCTTCAATGAAATGCTTAACGAGCATTGGTCTGAAAGCAAGAAAATTGAGAATTATGAGATGACGTTATGATAGATTTGAAAAATATGAAATGGGAAAAATATAGACTCGGTGATATTGCCGATATAATAATTAGTAGCGTTGACAAGAAAACGAAGGAAGGAGAAACGAATGTACTTCTTTGCAACTTTGTTGATGTCTATCACAACTGGGCTGTCACAAAAGACATTGAGTCCAGTTTTATGAAAGCTACCGCAAATGATAGTGAGATTGAGCGTTTCGCCCTCAAAAAAGGGCAAGTGGCATTCACTAAGGATAGTGAGACCCGTGATGATATAGGCATTCCAACATACATTGCAGATAATTTCGACAATGTTCTGTTAGGCTATCATTGTGCCCTGGTCACTCCTCATAGTGACATGCTTAATGGTAATTTTTTGAATGTCTTCTTGCATTCTCATTATATCAAGAAGTATTTCGAACTTAATGCTACTGGAAGCGGAATGAGATATTCTCTGTCCCAACAGACATTAAACGACATTCCAATACTTCTGCCCCCTCTCGAGTATCAAGAGAAGGTAGGAGAAATATTTGCCGCTATAGACAAGAAGATTATGCTCAATCGTGCGATAAATCGCAATTTAGAGGCTATGGCAAAGCAACTTTATGACTATT
>DAIUBN010000161.1:0-6632 GCA_036846645.1 Bacteroidaceae bacterium
GGCGGGGCTCCCGAAAGTTACGACTCTTCGAGTTGTGGCGAAGAGAATCTGTTAGCTCTGCCCGGAGATCGATATGAAGGAGAGAATATCATGATTCATGAGTTTGCCCATCTCATTCATCAAGTTGGTATTGTTGGCGTAGAACCCGATTTCAATATGCGGCTCACTGCGGTGATGAACCATGCGAAGGCAAAGGGACTATGGGCCGGAACTTATGCTTTGACTGATAAAGAAGAATACTTTGCCGAATGTGTTCAGTCGTTCTTCAATTGCAATAGATATTCAAAGCCTGCCAATGGGGTGCACAACGATATTAACCGCCGCTCCAAACTTCGAGATTATGACCCTGAAATGTATCGTTTGCTTTGCAATTATTTTAATGAAATAGACATTCCGATATGTAATAAGATACATGAATAATAGAACATTAGATGGATAAATTATATTTTAGTGTAAAAAATACGTTTATCCATCTTTTTTTCAATTTAATACTGTATATTTGTAGTCAACAAAGACATATAAAACTATAAATTAGAAATTATCATGAGAACACTCCTTACCTTTGCATTACTCGTTTCTCTTACTTTGTCGGGACAGGCACAGACGAAGAAGAAAAGCTTCGGGTATCCTATCACTCCCGTTCCTTTTACTTCGGTCAAGGTTACCGATCATTTCTGGGGACAAAGATTATATGCCAGTCGAAACGTTACTATTCCACTTGCTTTCAAGAAATGTGAGGAAACAGGTAGATATACCAACTTCGAACGTGCTGCTCATCCTAGTGATTCTTACAAAGTAGAAGGTTTCTCGTTTGATGATACCGATGTTTACAAAACCATAGAAGGTGCCAGCTATTTGTTGCAGACTTATCCCGATAAGAAGCTTCAACACTATATAGATAGTGTCTTGGTCATTGTCTCTAAGGCTCAAGAACCCGATGGTTATCTGTATACGGCTAGAACGATGAATCCCAAGCATCCTCACGAATGGTCGGGCTCCAAACGTTGGGAGAAAGAAGAGGTGCTGAGCCACGAGCTCTATGATTTAGGCCACATGGTAGAAGGGGCTGTCGCTCACTATCAGGCTACCGGACAGCGCAACTTTCTCGATATTGCTATCCGTTATGCCGATTGCGTTTGTCGCGAAGTAGGTCCCAACCCTGGTCAGGCTTGCGTTGTTCCTGGTCATCAGATAGCCGAAATGGCACTTTGCAAACTTTATCTGGTCACGGGCAATCAAAAATATCTCGATGAGGCTAAGTTCTTCCTCGATAAGCGGGGCTATACTACAATAAAAGATATCTATTCGCAGTCCCACAAACCGGTTATCGAACAAGACGAGGCAGTAGGACATGCTGTTCGTGCCGGATATATGTATTCTGGAATGGCTGATGTGGCTGCTCTGACGGGCAATAAAGACTATATCAATGCCATTGATAAGATATGGGAGAATATCGTTTCGAAGAAACTTTATATCACAGGTGGTGTCGGAGCTACTGCCAATGGCGAGGCTTTCGGAAAGAACTACGAACTGCCCAATATGTCTGCCTATTGCGAGACTTGTGCTGCTATTGCCAATGTCTATCTCAACTATCGTCTGTTCTTGCTTCATGGCGAGTCCAAATATTACGATGTTCTGGAGCGTACCTTATATAATGGACTCATCTCGGGTGTCTCACTCGATGGTGGTGCTTTCTTCTACCCCAATCCGTTGGAGTCGATGGGACAACATCAGCGTCAGCCCTGGTTCGGTTGTGCCTGCTGTCCATCAAACGTTGCACGTTTCATTCCTTCGCTTCCGGGCTATGTCTATGCTGTAAAGGACAAATCGTTGTACGTCAATCTTTTCATGTCGAATACATCTAATTTGAAAGTAGCGGGTAAGAATGTGGTATTGAAACAGACTACAAACTATCCTTGGAATGGCGATATCAAGATTGGTGTGGAGAATACTTCTGCCCAAGACTTCTGTATGATGATTCGTATCCCATGCTGGGTGCGTGGTCAGGTGCTGCCAAGCAATCTTTATTCTTTCTCCGATGGCAAACGTTTGGGCTATTCGGTCAAGGTGAATGGCGTGAAACAGAATAGCGAACTCAGAGATGGCTATTTCGCCATCAGTCGTAAATGGAAGAAGGGTGATGTAGTAGAAGTGCACTTCGATATGGAGCCTCGCACTGTTCGAGCCAACTCGAATGTCGAGGCAGATAGAGGTCGTATCTCTGTAGAACGTGGACCGATAGTCTATTGCGCTGAGTTCCCCGACAACGATTTTAATATTCGTACGATGTTGCTCAACCGGAATCCGAAGTTCGAAGTGGTAGAGAAGAAAGACTTATTATATGGTATAGACGAGATAAAGACCGATGCCCAGACGTTGCAGTTTGGAGAAGACGGCCGTCTCGCTACCCGTGATGTGAAGCTCACTCTTATTCCTTATTATGCTTGGAATCATCGTGGAGCAGGCAATATGATGGTTTGGCTGCCTAGCGAACTGACGGCGACATCTCCACAGCGTCAGCCTACTTTGGCTTCGACAAGCAAGATAGATGCTTCGACGAAAACAGAAACTTTACTGGCTATCAACGATGGACTTGTTCCTAAAGATAAAGACGACCGTTCTATACCTTATTATCATTGGTGGCCCAAACAGAATACCACCGAATGGGTGTCGTATATATTCCCTGTCGAGACAGAAGTATCACGTGCTTCGGTCTCTTGGTTCGACGATGCTCCTTGGGGTGGCTGTCGGGTGCCGAAGTCGTGGACACTTTATTACAAAGATGCAGCTAGTGCTTGGCAACCGGTGAAGAATGCCGATCATTACGGCGTTGTGGCTGGTCAATCCAACGAGGTCAACTTTGACCCTGTCAAAACTACTTCAATGAAACTCGAAGTTGTACTCCCCGAAAAGTATTCGGCTGGTATATTCGAATGGGAACTGAAATAGGTGAAGAATAAGAGAATTTTAGCTATATTTGTTTCAAGAATACACAGAAAACAGACTAATATAATTAACAAACAAAGAATATCATGAGAAAATTACTTTTATGGGCTGTACTGCCTTTGATGCTTGCTGCTTGTGCTGCCAAAGATGGTGGCAATACAACAGCTTCCGGTCTCTCGAAAGCAAACTTTGAAACCACTGTGAACGGCAAGAAAACAGATTTGTATGTATTGAAGAACAAGAACAACATGGAGGTCTGCGTCACCAACTTTGGCGGTCGTATCGTTTCTATTATGGTGCCCGATAAGGACGGCAAGATGCAGGACGTTGTACTAGGATTCGACAAGGTAGAAGATTATATCAATATCCCTTCCGATTTTGGTGCCAGCATCGGACGTTATGCCAACCGTATTAATAAAGGTAAGTTCACTCTCGATGGAAAAGAGTATCAACTGCCCATCAACAATTTCGGTCACTGTCTGCATGGCGGACCCAAAGGTTTCCAATATCAGGTTTACGATGCCAAACAAATCAATCCCCAGACTTTGGAACTGACTTATGTTGCCAAAGATGGTGAAATGGGTTTCCCCGGCAATATCACTTGTAAAGTGACCATGAAGCTCACCGACGACAATGCTATTGATATCGACTATACAGCAACAACAGACAAACCGACAATTGTGAACATGACCAACCATTCTTATTTCAACTTGGATGGTGATGCTAAGAGCAATTCCGACTTGGTGCTCACCGTCAATGCCAACAGTTTCACTCCTTGTGATACCACCTTCATGACAACTGGCGAGATACTCCCTGTCAAAGGAACTCCGATGGATTTCACAACTCCAACAGCTATAGGTAAACATATCAACGACAACTTCCAGCAACTGAAGAATGCCAATGGATTCGACCACAACTGGGTGCTCAATACCAAGGGCGATGTGAAGCAGAAAGCTGCAACATTGAAATCAAACAAGACCGGCATCGTACTCGACGTTTATACCAACGAACCGGGTATTCAGGTCTATACCGGCAACTTCCTCGATGGCACAGTGAAAGGTAAGAAAGGCATTGTTTACAACAAGCGTGCTTCTGTATGTCTCGAAACACAGAAATATCCCGATTCACCAAACAAAGCCAACTGGCCTTCACCTGTATTGCGTCCGGGACAGACCTATCATAGCCAGTGCATCTTTAAGTTCTCTGTCGAGAAATAAGTAGTATACCTTAATATATATAGCATAGCGGTTGGCAAATTATATTTGTCGACCGTTATTTTTATGGGTTGGGTTGATGCTCCTGTGAAGATTTCTTTTAGAAATGAATCGAGGATATTGATTATTTCGTACCTTTGTTCGATTAGAAAACTTCAAAATAACAGATATTATGGCTAAATATAAAAGAATCTTATTGAAACTCAGCGGCGAAAGTCTGATGGGTTCAAAACAATTCGGTATCGACGAAGTGCGCCTTGGCGAATATGCCGAGCAGATTAAAGCGATTCACGAGCAGGGTGTTCAGATTGGTATCGTCATTGGTGGTGGTAATATCTTTCGTGGTCTGTCGGGTGCCGGCAAGGGCTTCGACCGTGTGAAAGGCGACCAGATGGGTATGCTGGCAACGGTTATCAACAGCTTGGCATTGAGTTCGGCACTTACTGCTGCCGGTGTCAAGGCCAAAGTGCTTACCGCTATCCGCATGGAGCCTATCGGAGAGTTCTATAATAAATGGAAAGCCATAGAATGTATGGAAGCAGGGCAAGTCGTTATCTTCTCTTGCGGTACCGGTGCACCATACTTCACTACAGATACCGGTTCTTCTCTTCGTGGCATCGAGATAGAGGCCGACGTGATGCTCAAAGGAACTCGTGTTGATGGTGTGTATACTGCCGATCCCGAGAAAGATCCTACTGCTACAAAGTTCGATGAGATCACCTACGATGAAGTGCTGCGTCGCGGACTCAAAGTGATGGATCTCACTGCAACCTGTATGTGCAAAGAAAACAATCTGCCTATCATCGTTTTCGATATGGATACAAAAGGAAATCTCGAGAAGGTGATAGCAGGAGAGAATATCGGAACCTTAGTTCACAATTAATTAAGGAGTAGTAATAGATATTCCAAATTTATTTTTTATTTTTGTAGGCACAACTTATTATCCTAACGTTATATAACAATAATTCAATATGATAGATGTAGATAAAGATTATGCAGCTGCGAAAGCCAAAATGGATTCAGCGCTCAAACATTTGGAAGAAACATTGTCGCACATCCGTGCCGGCAAAGCCAGTCCTAAACTATTGGATGGTATCAAGGTAGAATCTTACGGACAGCTGATGCCACTTAGTGGTGTTGCCGCTATCGCTACTCCCCATGCCCGTAGTATCACTGTTCGTCCATGGGATAAGAACATGTTTGGTCCTATCGAAAAAGCTATTATCGACTCTTCTCTCGGCATCATGCCCGAAAACAATGGCGAGGTAATCCGTATTGGTATTCCTCCTCTTACCGAAGAGCGCCGTAAGCAACTTGCCAAACAGTGCAAAGCCGAAGGCGAACAAGCCAAAATCAGCGTGCGCAACATTCGTCGCGATCATTTTGAAGTATTGAAGAAAGATATCAAGAACGGTCTGCCCGAAGATGTAGAGAAAGATGCTGAAACGAAAGTTCAGAAACTGCACGATAAATATATCAAAGAAATAGAAGATGCTTTGGCTCGCAAGGACAAAGAAATCATGACAGTCTAATAAGATATAGTGCAAGGATTAGTCATCAAAAATACGGGTAGCTGGTACTTGGTGAAAACCGACGAAGGACCGCATGTCGAATGTAAGATAAAGGGCAACTTTCGTCTTCGGGGTATCAAAAGTACCAATCCGGTAGTGGTAGGCGATAGAGTCGAGATTATCTGCAACGAAGAAGGTACTGCTTTTATCAGCGAGATAGAAGAACGTAAGAACTATATTGTTCGGCGTTCTCCCAACTTGTCGAAGCAGTCTCATATACTGGCCGCCAATCTCGATGGTTGTATGCTCATTGTCACGGTGAACTATCCCGAGACGAGTACCACCTTCATCGATCGCTTCCTGGCTACAGCCGAAGCCTATCGTATTCCTGTTAGTCTCGTATTCAATAAGATAGATTGCTACGATGAGAACGACGAGCACTATATGGAGGGACTAATCAATCTTTATACTTATATAGGATATCCCTGTTACCGCATTTCGGCAACCGAAGGCACCGGTGTCGACGAAATCCGAAAGGCGGTAGCGGGGAAAATTACTCTTCTCTCAGGAAATTCGGGAGTGGGCAAGTCCACACTCATCAATTCTCTTCTGGCAAAAGACGTTCAGAAAACTGCCGAGATTTCCGACTCTCACAACAAAGGTACCCATACCACTACTTTCTCGGAGATGTTTGCCGTTGCCGACGGTGGCTACATTATCGATACTCCGGGCATCAAAGGCTTTGGCTCCTTCGATATGGAAGTAGAAGAAATAGGTCATTACTTTCCCGAAATATTCAAGTTCTCTGCCAATTGCCGCTTTGGCAATTGCACCCATCGCAACGAGCCCGGTTGTGCCGTCCTCAAAGCTGTAGAAGAACATTATATCAGTGAGTCGCGCTACAATTCCTACCTCAGCATGCTCGACGATAAAGACGAAAGTAAGTACAGACAAGGGTACT
>DAIUBN010000162.1:0-6584 GCA_036846645.1 Bacteroidaceae bacterium
ACAGCTCTCAAAATCATTTTAATTTATGCAAGAGATTCGCCTGCGGAAATAAGGTAGTAATAAATCACGTACTAAGTTGCGGGATTAAGGATAAACAAGAAAAAGCAAGACAATGGCTAAGAAAAGCAATACAGATAAGGCAACAAAGCCAAAGAAAGTAAAGAAAGAAGTGGTTCTCCGTCTAGAAGACGTGATGATGAACTGCCGAAATATTATGAGAGGTAAGGCAAACACAGCTATTCAGCGTGATGTCATACTTACTTTTGTATTCCTGAAGTTTATGGATGAGCGTTTCTCTCGTCGTCGTGCCGAGGTGAAAGCTGATTTGGAAGCCAAGTCGATGCCAGAACAGCCATTTATCGAAGATGCTAACCGCTATGAAAGCGATGGCGTGATATATCTTGAAGAGGATTGCCGATGGAAAACCATTCTGCTATTACAGGAAAATACCCGTGCTTTAGAACTCGATAATGTCATAGCCAAGCTAAATCGTATTGATAGACTGAAAGGTGCTCTGCCTGCTCAGATATTCACTAACTCACGCATAGACCCAAAGGTATTCAAACAGCTTGCGGAAGAGATAGATAAGATAGACGAAAATCGTTTCCACGAAAAAGACCTTATTGGACGTGTGTATGAATACTTTCTGCAAGCCTTTGCCGTGAATGCCACAAAGGAAGAAGGCGAGTTTTATACACCTCATAGCATAGTCGAGACTATTGCCTCGCTTATAGAACCGCTTGATGGTACTATCTATGACCCTTGCTGCGGTTCGGGCGGTATGTTTGTGCAGTCGTTGAAGTTTGTAGAAGCTCATAGCGGTAATACAAACACCGTGCAGGTATATGGACAGGAGAGCGACCCCGACACTTATCGTCTTGCAAAGATGAATCTTGCCATTCGTGGTATCAGCTACGACCTTGGGGTAAAGAACGTGAGTACTTTCACCGACGACCTACATAAGGGGCGTTCAGTAGATTTTATCATGGCTAATCCGCCTTTCAACCTAAAGAAATGGCGTGGCGAAGATGAACTGTTGACCGACCGACGTTGGTCGGGTTACGACATTCCGCCTGCAAGCAACGCTAACTATGCCTGGATTCTCCACATGCTTTCTCATCTCGACGCAAAGCATGGTATGGCAGGCTTTCTCCTTGCCAATGGTGCACTTGGTGACAGCGACACAAAGAGCATCCGTCAGAAGTTGATAGAGAACGATAAAGTGGAAGCTATCATCGTGTTGCCACGAGAGATGTTTTATACCACCGATATAAGTGTTACGCTATGGATTCTGAACAACAATAAGAGTGCGTGCCGTTGGCATGGCCGCAAACTGCGTAACCGTAAAGATGAAGTTCTATTCTGCGACCTTCGCACATGGAATCAAAATGTATATGATAAGAAATATGTGCAGTTCCTTCCCGACCAAATAGAGCATATCTGCAATATCTATCACACATGGCAACAAGCTGGAACCGATGGCACCGACTATGCCGAAGCCGAGCTATATCGCTCTGTGGGTATGGAAGAGATTGAGCAGAACGACTGGAGCCTTGTGCCAAGCCGATATATAGAGTTCGTTGACCGTGACAGCAATATAGACTATGAATCTGTACTGTCTGAATCATCAGCAAAAGCAAAAGAGATAATCGCTCGTCAGATTAAAAACCAAGAGGCACTCACTGCCGCTTTCAAAGCGTTGGGATATGAATAAAGAGATTACAAAGGCTATAAATAATGCTCCGTTTGTAAGATTGGGAGAGTTTATCGAAGAGAATTATAAGCAATGCGGAGAACTGCCATGCTATGATATTTCGGGAATAGACATAAATAAGCAATTTATTAAATCGGTTGCAAGAATTTCGGAAAGCAATTTACCTAAGTATCTTGAAGTTAAGAAAGGACAATTTGCTTCTAACCTCATGCATATTGGAAGAGATGTTAGAATACCTGTTGCCTATAATAATGGCGACGATGTAAAATTGGTATCGCCAGCTTATTATGTTTTTCAATTAAAGGAAAGCACTACCTCAATGGTTTTAGCTGAATACATACAACTTCTATTTGATCGATATGAGTTCGACCGTCTTGCATGGTTTTACACAGATAGCTCAGTTAGAGGAAATCTAAGTTGGGAAAGATTCTGTGATATAGAAATACCACTACCCTCAATCGAAGTACAGCGAGAGTTGGTAGCAACATACGAAGGATGGTTAAAGATAGCCGAAGAAAATGAAGCATTGATAGAACCACTATCACAGGCATGCCATGCCTATATAGTGGACTGTAAAGATAAATATCCAAATGTACAGTTGGGAGAATATATAGAACCTTGCGACGAACGAAATACTAATAATATTTATAAGGTGGATGATGTTGCAGGAATAAGTACGGGAAAAGAATTTATCGAAACAAAAGCAAATATGGAAGGTGTATCTGTAGCTTCATACAAAGTTGTACATCCAAAAGAATTTGCCTACGTTGCCGATACTTCTCGTAGAGGTGATAAAATAGCTTTAGCTCTTAATCAATCTGAAAAGGTTATTCTGATTTCATCAATTTATACTGCATTCAAGACCATAGAGCAACTTATGCCTGAATATCTCTATCTGTTATTAAGCAGAACAGAATTTGACCGTTATGCTCGTTTCAACTCTTGGGGTAGTGCTCGTGAGACATTTGATTGGTTAGAAATGTGTAGAGTTGAGATTCCACTTCCTCCAATCGAAGTTCAGCAAGCCATAGTATCACTTTATCATTGCATAGAAGAAGCGAAAGCCATTGCGGCTGATGCACGCGAGCAGTTGAAACAACTCTGCCCAGCTCTTGTACAGAAAGCATACCACACAACATCTAATATAGCATAGACTTATGATAAACGGCAAATATTACGAAAGTGACTATGAAGAGGCATTCATCGAAGTGCTTCAAGATAATGGATGGGATTACGCCTATGGTGAAAACATACATCGTCAGTTGACCGAAGAACTCATAGAAACGGACTTGGCAGAGTACCTTAAATCTACATATACCGATTTGACTGACAATGAGGTAAGGCGTTGCATTGCCCAACTGCGAAATACAGCTGCGACAAATGACTATCTCACAGCACGTGCCGTAATAATGCTTTATAGTCATGGATTTACTTTGCAGCGTGATGATACTCAGTTGCCCGACATTCACATCGACTTCATTGATTTCGAGACTGCCGAATACAATATATTCAAGGCCGTCAATCAGTTTACGATGATAGAAGGGAAAGAAGAACGTCGACCAGATGTGCTTCTCTTTATTAACGGTATTCCTGTATGTATCATTGAGCTAAAGAATCCTACCGACCCTACAGCCACCATTCATGATGCGTGGGAACAAATTCATATTCGTTATCGTCGTGACATAAATAGTCTTCTGCGTTTCTGTGCCTTGTCGTGCATAAGTGATGGCGCAAACAGCAGATTGGGTACGCCGTTTACACCCTATGCTCATTATTATGCATGGAAGAAAGTAGAGAATGAAGATGAACCAGCCAAAGGCGTGTATGAAATGAACACCCTCATTGCAGGAGCGTTCTCTACAACACGTATAATAGAATTACTGCGAGACTTTGTCTATTTCCCTGATGTAGAAGAAGGGAAAGAAGATGAGAAACAGATAGTTTGCCGCTATCCGCAATATTTTGCTACCATAAAACTCTTTGACAATATACTTCGCCATGTGAAAAGTCATAAGGGAGGCGACGGAAAAGGAGGAACATACTTTGGAGCAACCGGATGTGGTAAGACTTTTACCATGCTATTCCTAGCACGACGACTGGCACTAAGAGCAAAGAAACAGTTGGGTAGTCCAACGATACTAATCATTGTAGACCGAGAGGATCTGCAAACACAAAGTGGTGCACTATTCTGTGCATCGAAAGATTTCCTCGAAGACGAGAATGTTAGAGAGATAGTAGATAGAGAAGACCTAAAGAAGGAGTTGTCAGCTCGTGGTGCAGGTGGCGTATATGTGATGACCATTCAGAAATTCTGCGAGGAAATAGGTTTTCTCAATGACCGTGCCAATATAATATGCCTTTCTGACGAAGCCCATCGTACCCAAACTGGTACTGGCGAAAAACTTAAGGTGGTTATAGAAAAGAAAGACAAAGATAAAGATAATAAGGCTATTGCAGAGACATCTGATAATAGCAAGATAGGTGCATTCGTAAGTTACGGCTTTGCCTACTACCTACGTACTGCATTTCCGAAAGCTACATTCGTTGGATTTACAGGAACACCTATTGACGAGACTATCCATGTATTTGGTGATGTGGTAGACAGATACACCATGAAGCAAGCTGTGGAGGACCAGATTACGGTAGACTTGAAATATGCTCCACGCCTGGCTCGTGTCATTATGGACGAAGCAAAGGCGAAGCAGATAGAAGACTATTATAAGCAATGCGAGGACGAGGGCACTGACCCTGCTAAAATTGCAAAGAGTAAACAAGCAATGGCTTCTATGAATGCCATTCTTGGTGAAGATGGGCGTCTAGGAAGAGTGGCAAATGATATTGTTACCCACTATGACGCATTTACAACCAACCGCACAAACACCGTTACTAAAGCCATGATTGTTTGTAGCGACCGCAAGATAGCATTCAATCTCTACAAAAAAATACTCGCAATACGTCCAGACTGGTTTGAACCAAAACGAGTGCAGGACGAGAGTAAATTTGTAACTCCAGAAGAAAAAGAGGAACTCTTGACTTATCGTGAACTGCCTATGATTAATCTCGTTGCTACTCAAGGAAGTAATGATGAGAAGGATTTATACGATCTTTGCGGTGACAAGGCTTATAGAAAGATGCTCGACAAAGAGTTTAAGAAAGAAAAGTCAAATTTCCGTATAGCCATCGTTGTAGATATGTGGATTACAGGTTTCGACGTGCCAAGTCTTACTATATTATACAATGATAAGCCATTACAACGCCACTCTCTTATTCAGACCATCAGTCGTGTGAACAGAAAATATCAAGGCAAAGACTTCGGATTAATCGTAGACTACCTTGGCATACGTGATAATATGCAAAAAGCTATGAAACAATATGGTGGCGAAGGTGGTGCAACGTCGCCTGATGATGTGGAAACTACTTACAAGGTGTTTGTAGCCCAACTCGAAGTACTCAAAGAACTATTTACAAAGTTCTGTATGGATGAGTTTTTTAAGGGAACTCCACTAAGTCGTCTCACCTGTTTGCAGGCTGCCGCAGAGTTTGTTCTCGAAAAACCAACCGAGCCTAAGGATGGCAAACCCAGTTTTAAGACATTAGTAAAAGGACATGTACGGAGACTGAAAATGGCCTATGATATTTGTCAACCAGCAGGGAGACTTGACGGACAGGAATGTGCCTATTCTCAGTTCTTTATGGCCGTACAAAGTCTTATTTTAAAGATGACTTTAGAAGGTAAAGATGAAGCCACAATGAACAAGGATGTCGCAGCAATGGTACAAGAAGCAATCAGTTGTACAGGGGTAGAAACTGTTCTAAATGCCAGTGATGATGAAGAGATATTTAGCGATGACTTCATGAAAGAAATCGATGACGCTAAATTGCCAAATACAAAATTTCAGATGTTGGTGAAGGTATTGAAGCAAGCCATTCGCGACTATGGCAAGACCAATAAGGCAAAAGCACGCCAGTTTGAAGAAATGTTGCAACAAGTCATAGACGAGTACAACAAACGAGATAAGTTAACTTTTACAAACAATGTTGCCACCGATACTGTCAATGCTGTAACTGATGTAGTTGAAACAAAGCTAAAGAAATGTATCGAGCGTATCAAGGGTTTATTTGGCATGCTCAAGAAAGACAAACTAGAATTTCAAAAGATGGGTATAACCTTCGAGGAAAAGGCATTTTATGATATTCTCATCGAGGTGCGTGACAAATATCATTTCGACTTTGACGACAACAAGTGTAAGGATCTTGCCAAGAAAATCAATGATTTGATTGCTCAGAGTGCAGTCTATGCCGATTTCTTGAATAACAATAATATCCGTGCAAAACTATCTTCTGACCTAACAGATATTCTCTACAAAAACGGTTATCCACCAGAGTGGAACGAAGAGATATTTACAAAAGTATTGGCACAGGTAGAGAACTTTAAAAAGTATAATTGATATTTTGAACAAGTACTATGGTATTTACTAGAAAAGAGTATAATATGGAAGATAAGAAACATGAAATCAACTTAATGGCTTGTCCCTATGCGAATTTAAAGACAGCTTGTAAATATGGTATGTTAAGGACTACAACTATTTGCATTATAATGGAAAATATCGCTATCTTAAAATCAATGGGCTATGATAATTATGTAAAAACTCATCAAGAAATGAAGGATTTGATTTTTAGACAAACTTCTTTCAAAAGGAACAAAGTTAATTCTGCTATAGTTGATACTGCGATTCTCAATATGGTAATGATGGGTTACCTTGAAAAGCATGGGTATAATTATATTCCAAGAGAGGAGCTAGTAGAAGCGTATAAAAGGGCTCAGTTGCAAAAGTCCGTGGATAGGTGCCAACCAACTACCCAAAGATTT
>DAIUBN010000163.1:0-6458 GCA_036846645.1 Bacteroidaceae bacterium
CTGGACGGAGCAGAAGTGCATTGGATTGATGTGAACGATCTTAAAGTTCGTTCTTGTACAGGCTGTATGAAATGTCGTGAGACCGAAACTTGTGTGCTTCCTGCCGACGATGGTCACCGAATGGCCGAAGAGATGAAATGGTGCGATGCTTTGGTGCTGGGCTCTCCGGTGTATTGGGGCAATATGAGCGGGCAGATGAAGTTGATGTTCGATCGTATCGTTCCTTCTATGATGGGCGAGTCGAAACTTGGTATTCCTATTGCGCTTCATAAAGGGAAGAGAGCAATTATCGCTACTGCGTGCACTACTATCTGGCCTTTCAGCTGGATGGCTCGCGAAACAAGCAATACCAACCACGCCATGAAGGAGATACTTCATTATTCGGGCTTTAAAGTGATTGGAAAGTTGGTTTATCCAGGTACGAAGGGGAAGACGGGAGTGCCAGACAGGTTGATAAGAAAGGCTGGCCGACTAGGAAAGAGATTAATAAAGTAGTATAACTTATAAAAAATAATAGTATGAGAAAGATTGTATTAATCACTGGAGCAACAAGCGGTATTGGTGAGGCTTGTGCTCATCGTTTCACTATGGGTGGATATGACTTGGTGTTGACAGGACGAAACTTAGAAAAGTTGGAGAAGTTACAAAAAGAACTCAATGCAGATGGAGCAGATGTGAAGTTGCTTGTCTTTGATGTTCGCAATCGTCAGGCTGCTACCGATGCTGTTGCAAGTCTTTCTGGCAAATGGCGCGATATTGACGTGCTTATCAATAATGCCGGACTGGCTCTTGGTTTGGAAAAGGAGTACGAAGGCGACGTCGAGGATTGGGATACCATGATAGATACTAATATTAAAGGTATGCTGACCATGACTCGACTCATTGTCCCTCGGATGGTAGAACGCAACCGCGGTCATGTCATCAATATGGGTAGTTTGGCTGGAGATGCTGCTTATCCTGGTGGTAATGTTTATTGCGCTACCAAGTCGGCAGTGAAAGCTATCAGCGACGGACTTCGTATGGATTTGGCAGATACAAGTATCAGAGTGACCAATATCAAGCCGGGACTAGTAGAGACCAACTTCAGTGTGACTCGTTTTCATGGCGATAAGGACAAAGCGGACACTGTATATAAAGGTATTAAACCTCTGACGGGCAGAGATATTGCTGATGTGGCATTCTATGCCGCTAGTGCTCCCGAACATGTTCAGATTGCCGAAGTATTGGTGTTGGCCACACATCAGGCAAGTAGTGCGGTAGTTAGCAAGGATGTCAATCGTAAATAATCATCAGGCAGATTATAAAACGAATATTTGACCATTTGGTAATTTAGAACTACCTTTGCAACAAATTAATTATCAAGACACAATAATGGGAAAAGTAATATTAACCGGCGACCGCCCAACAGGTAAACTCCATTTAGGACATTATGTGGGTTCGTTGCGTCGTCGTGTTCAGTTGCAGAACGAAGGCAACTACGACCGTATGTTTGTTTTTATGGCCGATGTACAGGCTCTTACAGATAATGCGGACAATCCAGAAAAGATACGTCAGAATATTATAGAGGTAGCGCTCGATTATCTTTCGGCAGGTCTAGACCCCGAAAAATGCATTTTGTTCATTCAAAGTCAGATTCCCGAACTCGCCGAACTTACTACTTACCTGATGAATTTGGTAAGCGTATCGAGAGTACAGCGCAACCCGACGGTGAAGACCGAAATCAAGATGCGCAACTTCGAAGCAAATATTCCGCTTGGTTTCTTCTGCTATCCAGTTAGTCAGGCTGCCGATATTACTTTGTTCAAAGCAACAACAGTTCCTGCCGGTGAAGATCAGGAACCGATGTTGGAAATCACTCGTGAGTTGGTTCGTCGTTTCAATCAGATATATAGCAATGTACTTGTCGAACCGGAAATCTTGTTGCCCGAAAACGCCATATCTCGTCGTCTGCCGGGAACAGATGGTAAGGAGAAGATGAGCAAGAGTCTTGGCAACTGTATCTATCTGAGTGATTCGGCAGAAGATACATGGCAGAAGGTTCGTTCAATGTATACCGACCCCGGACATCTCAATGTGAGCGACCCTGGTAAGGTTGAAGGCAATGCAGTCTTCACTTATCTCGATGCGTTCAGTACAGATAATGACTTCGCTGAGTTCTGGCCTGAATATAAGAATCTTGACGAGCTCAAAGACCACTATCGTCGTGGTGGACTAGGTGATATGAAGTGCAAGAAGTTCCTCAACACCATTATCAATAATATGTTGGAACCAATGCGTCAACGTCGTCATGAGTTCGAACAAGACATTCCCGAAATATTCAATATCTTGAAGAAAGGTACTGAGCAAGCTCGTGAAACAGCCGCTCAAACCATGAGTGAAGTACATCGTGCCATGCAAATAGACTATTTCGATGATGTTGAACTGATACGTCAGCAGTCAGAAAAGTTTCGGAATAAATAAGGGAGTATTATAACTCCGCACTTAAGTTATCTTACCCATGCTACAAGTCCTGTAGTGTGGGTATTTTTTTGTATTTAAGTATAATGATATATCTTATGAAAATGAAAATAATCTAATTGATTGCAGAAAAGGCCAACCTTTTGCTTCTTAGTGATGAGTTTTCGTCCTCGAAGAGGCCTCCCTTGCAGAAACCCCAGGCAGAAAAGTGGAACGAAGTGCCATCTTTTCTACCTGGGGTTAAAGGCTATTCCTTTGCCTTCAACTTCGAAGAAGCTGACTTCTTATTATAAGATGTCCTATTGATATGCTAGTCTTTATCTCTTTACTTTAATTGGATTATTACAAGTAAAGCACTATCTTTGTGCAAACCAAAAATGAATACTATGAGTTATGTAAGCTCTTTATACCATATTGTTATTGTTACTCAGCGTCGTGAAAAAACTATTATAGAAGAGAAAGCTAAAGATTTATTCTATTTCATTTGGGGAATCATAAAAAGAAGAAATTGTAAGCTAATCAGAATTAATGGGACGTCTGACCATGTCCATATTCTTTTAGAACTTCATTCTACGATATGTTTGTCTGATTTAGTAAGAGATATAAAGCGTGGAACTACCAAATGGATAAAAGAGAAACGTGTTATGCCTCTCTTTAATGGATGGGGCAAAGAGTATGCTGCTTTTTCGTGTTCTTTTGATGCTAAGGAATCTGTGAAGAGTTATATCATTAATCAGCAGGTACATCATCGAACAGAATCGACAGAAAATGAATATATGAGACTACTTAATGAAAATGGCTTATCATACTATAATGAAACGACATCATCTGACAATGGATAAGGGAACGTCTTCGACGTTCAAGTCCATGGGGTTATCTCTACCCCAGGAAGTCGGGATGTCCCATCCCTCCTGCCTGGGGTTTCTGCAGGGGAGACCTCTTCGAGGGCGTAAACTGTTTTGCTTATTTGTATCACCAAATAGATCTTTTCAATACACCTTTTTCAATCATCTTTTATTTAATGTAATATGGAAAAGCAAATTAAAGTAGACAAAGAATTGATTTCTTATTGCGGACTATATTGTGCTGCATGTGGTAAGTATCTCAATGGCAAGTGCGCTAGCTGTCGAGATAATGAAAAACTTTCGTGGTGTAAAATTCGTAAATGTTCTGCCGATCATTGCTATCATACTTGTGCCGAGTGCACAATGAATGTAGTTGATTGTAAGACGTATAGCAATTTTATTAGTAAGTTGTTCGGGTTGATATTTCGTTCTGATCGCAAAGCATGTATCTATAGGATAAAGGAAATAGGAGAGGATGCTTTTGCTCAGGAGATGAAAGATAAGCAAATGATGACCATCAAGAAATAGCTCTGGATAAGAATTGAAAGATATTTTGAAAAAAAGTCGAAGAACTGGTGCAACCTTTTCGAAAGTCATATCGTCTAATTAGTAAAGAAACAAATTTAAAATATTGATGATATGAGTCTATTTACATTAGCAGCAGCAACAGTTCTTTCGATGTGTTTCAATTTCGCAAATACACCAAGTGATGAAGTTATTAACAATGCAGAAAGCAGTAATGCCAAAGTTTGTAAAGTTGAGGTTTATCAGAATAAAAATCTGAGCCCGAAGTTTGAGTATCGCCTCAGTTATGATGGACAAAACCGATTGGTGAATAAGGAAGCATATAAATGGAACACCAATACAATGGATTGGGAACATTATTATGCTATGACGTACAATTATTCTGAGGGGGGCTATACCATTGCTCGTAGTTATTGGGATTCGAAAACTCAGGCCTATAAGTTACCGGCATTCAAAGCTATCTATCAAATAGAACAAGGAAAAGTCGTTTCGGTAGCCAATTACAAATTGGACAATAAAAAATCAACTTATGTCTTGACCGAAAAAATAATTATTACGGGTCAAGAAAAGGGATAAAGTGTAATACACCAATTAAAACATGATTATAGAAATAGCAGCATTATAGATTTTATTATAATGCTGCCGTTTCTTTTTTGTATATTGCACTCAATTTAGTGTATCTACTCTAACATAATTAATAATTTTATGGCCTCTAAACAAGAAACACTCGATTTCGTACTTTCTCAGATGGTAGGTATCGAAGGACTCAGAACGCGAAAGATGATGGGCGAATACCTGATATATTATCAAGATAAGGTCGTCGCCGGAATTTATGATGACCGTTTGTTGGTCAAAATTACTCCTTCGAGTAAGGCTCTGCTTCCCGATGCAAATGAGGAAGTGCCCTACGAAGGGGCCAAACCAATGCTTTCAATGTCGGATATCATCTTCGATGGACATATTGCAGACAACAGCAAGTTGATAAAGAAAGTCTTTGAGGCGATATATAGCGAAAAAAAATAAAAGACGCATCTACGATACTTGTAAATGCGTCTTTTATTAAAGTGGTGCCTCTTGGAGTCGAACCAAGGACACACGGATTTTCAGTCCGATGCTCTACCACCTGAGCTAAGGCACCTCTTTTTTTGTTTTGCGGTTGCAAAGGTAGGGATTATTTTTTAATGTACAAGCAAATTCTCTATTTTTATTAGAATATTTCTTTTAAAGGTTTGCTAATACCAAAAAATGAAGTACCTTTGCATCCGCTATCGGAAAGTAGCGCAGTTGGTAGCGCACTACGTTCGGGACGTAGGGGTCGGGCGTTCGAATCGCCTCTTTCCGACGCTGGGCGGCAATCGAATCAAATCGGTTGCCGCTTTTTTTGTCTCGAAGAAATAAATTTAATGATTCGATAAAAAATATCTGTAATATTTGAAGAAACGACCTTAACATCAACTTAACATTACTACTATTACAGATGTTTTAATCTATTTTTTGATGATAATTCAGACTCTGTCTTTTTCGATATAAATTGTTGTAAATAAGATTCTTATATATGGTGGTCTTAGTTATTATTGTTTGTATATTTTTGGTATAGGTCATTTTTTTTGTGCTTAACAAATATGAAACTAATTTTGAGCAATTCAAATGACTCAATAATACCTAAAGACCATGAAAGATTTTATTCCTGTTTCTCTTGCCGAGACTAGTTTTAAACAGATAGATAGTGAAGTAGCACTTAAATCTTGTACTTTGGATGGAGAGAATTATTACATGATTGCTAACGTAAATGAAATGCGCCCTTTCTTTATGAGTATCGTGAGTGACTCCAATCATTGGATGTTCTTGTCGAGTAATGGTGCAATCAGTGCCGGACGTAAAAATGCTGATTATGCGCTATTCCCGTATTATACAGATGATAAAATAACAGAAAGTGCTGAGAATACTGGCTGCAAATCAATTTTTTTAGTAAATGCCGGCAATCGTAATTTCCTTTGGGAACCCTTCTCTGAACGTTATGAAGGCCTTTATCGTATCAATAGGAACTTGTATAAAAATCAATATGGTAACAAGATTGTCTTTGAAGAGATCAATCATGACTTGCAGCTCACTTTCCGTTATCAATGGAACTCTAGCAATTTGTATGGCTTTGTAAGAAAATCTACCCTTATCAATAATGCCGATCGATTGGTACATGTATCTGTCTTGGATGGATTGCAGAATATTATGCCCTATGGAGTGCCTTGCAATCTTCAAAATGCGACCAGTAATCTTGTCGATGCTTATAAAAGAAGCGAATTGATAAAGGAATCAGGTTTGGCCATTATAGCTCTGAGTGCAATAATCGTAGACAAAGCAGAGCCGAGTGAGGCACTGAAGGCGAACACAGTCTTTTCGTTGGGATTGAAAAATACGACACATCTGTTGTCGTCGCTGCAACTCGATCACTTCCGGAACGGAAACGAAATTGAAGAGGAAACTGATGTGAAAGGGGAAAGAGGAGCCTATTTCGTTCACTCCGACGTGGCGATACTACCGATGGCTCAGACAGAATGGATTATCGTAGCCAATGTAAACCAAACCCACTCAGCCATTTCAAGTATTTCGAATAGAATACAGACAGACAAGAGC
>DAIUBN010000164.1:0-6412 GCA_036846645.1 Bacteroidaceae bacterium
ATATAGAGGTTATGACAGTGCCGGCGTGGCACTAATTAACGAAAATAAAGACTTAAACATCTATAAAGTTAAAGGAAAAGTATCTGATTTGCAACGCGAATCAGAAAACAAGGACATATCGGGGTGTATCGGTATCGGTCACACCAGATGGGCTACTCACGGAGAGCCCAATACGGTGAATGCCCATCCTCATCTGTCACAATCGGGCAAGTTGGCATTGGTTCACAACGGCATCATCGAGAACTATGCCGCACTGAAATCCAAACTCGAGTTGAAAGGATACACCTTCAAAAGCGAAACTGATACAGAAGTATTGGTACAACTCATCGACTATGTGATGAACAAGCACCACTTGAAACTCATGCCTGCTGTGCAACTTGCTATGGGCAAAGTGATAGGTGCCTACGCCATAGCTGTAATAGAGAATGAGAATCCCGAAGAGATTGTCGTAGCCCGCAAGAGTAGTCCGCTAGTTATCGGCGTGGGTAATAACAATGAATACTTTCTGGCTTCGGATGCCACCCCGATTGTGGAGTATACCGACAAAGTAGTATATCTCAACGATGAGGAAGTAGCATCTATCAGTCCGAAGAAAGGATTGCAAATAGAGAATCTGAACAACGTTGAAGTATCACCCGAAATCAAGAAGGTAACCATGGATATAGGCCAGCTCTAGAAACAGGGCTTTCCTCACTTCATGCTCAAAGAGATATACGACCAACCTCATTGCATCACCGACTGTATGAGAGGACGTGTCAATCCCAGCACCCTCGATGTAGTGCTCTCGGCAGTGACCGACCATAAAGAACGTCTGCTGAGTGCCAAACGAATTGTGATAGTAGCTTGTGGTACTTCATGGCACGCCGGACTGATAGGCAAGCGACTATTGGAGCGCTTCTGCAATATTCCGACCGAAGTGGCCTACGCATCTGAATTTCGCTACAGCCACTCTCCTATCGACAAAGATGTACTGGTAATCGCCATTTCCCAATCGGGCGAAACAGCCGATACACTGGCAGCCGTGAAAATGGCAAGAGAGAAAGGTGCATTTATCTACGGCATCTGCAATTCTATCGGATCATCTATAGCCCGCAACACCGACACCGGAAGTTATATCCATGTCGGTCCCGAAATTGGGGTAGCCTCAACAAAAGCATTCACCGGACAGGTCACCGTGCTCCTCATGCTGGCATTGGTACTCGCCAAAGAGAAGCAAACCATGAGCCGTGAAGCCTACGAAGAAGTAGTAAGAGAACTGATACGCATACCGGAGCAGATGCAGAAGATTCTCGAAGTGGATAAAGAAATCGGTCCGTTGTCGAGAGAATTTACGTTTGCCCACCACTTTATCTATATGGGTCGTGGTTTCGGTTATCCCGTAGCACTCGAAGGAGCTCTTAAACTGAAAGAGATATCGTATATCCATGCCGAAGGCTATCCGGCAGCCGAGATGAAACATGGTCCGATAGCATTGATAGACAACGAAATGCCGGTTGTGATAATTGCTACCCATACTTGTTTGTACGACAAAGTGGTGAGCAATATTCAAGAGATAAAAGCCCGCAAAGGTCGTGTCATCGCCATCGTTACAGAAGGAGATACAGTGGTGAAAGATATTGCCGATGTCACCATTGAAATTCCAGCCATGCTTCCTTGCTTGGAACCGCTCATCACGACCATTCCGCTACAGCTCCTTGCCTATCATGTGGCAGTATGCAAAGGATTGAATGTAGACCAGCCACGCAACCTAGCCAAGAGTCTGACGGTAGAGTAATGATAGTTCAAGGCAACAAAAAGAGATTTATAAAGATATAAACTTCGTCGCTTCTTGAAGAGAAAGTTGTTACTTCAAGAAGAGTTCTATAAATAAAGCCTTTGTTTTAATAAATACAAGCTTTATTTTAATAAATACAACCTTTATTTTAATAAATATAAGCTTTATTCTTAGAAGTATTCAAGAAGCGACGAAGTTTAGTATTATAAGAGTCACCTTTCACATCTTGTATCGACGCAAAAGAGATAAGTCCTCACACGATGAGGTAGGATGATAAAAATCAGATTATCAATGATTGACAGGATGTTCAAAATAGAAGCGGGCGCCTGACATGTAGGACGTATCGAGCCATGCTTTGCCGTGAATCAGATCGGCAGTGAGTTTCACGATGTGCAAACTCAGTCCAGCATCTCCTTTATCGACCTCCAATTCATCGAGATTGAAAACAGCATCTATCAATTCGGGAGGGATGCCGATACCGGTATCGGTAACACAGAATATAATTTTATCGATAAATGCTTCATAACTCAACGTGACGCTACCGGAATGCGTATACAGAAAAGAATTTTGAATTAATGAGAGGAGTACAAAACGTAATCTCTGCTCATCGGTATAAAGATTGCATGCAAGGGGGTCGACGCCATCAGAAGAACTACACTCAAATTTAAGTTCCACCAAATTTGGGGTTTGAGGAGAGAGTTCATTTATAAGTGATGTACAAAAGTTGTGAACATCTATTTCTTGCATTTGCAGCTTATAAGTTCCGCTCTCCATTTTAGAAATATCGAGCACATCGTTGACCAACGTTGCCAGATATTTGCCACTAGCATCAAGCTGTTTCATCATTCCTGCACGCGTCTCGGGAGAGAGCTGTGAAGACGACGCTTCATTAAGTTTTTCGTTGAGAGAAACAATCGTATGAAGAGGGTCGGAAATCTTATTATTCACATTCTGAAAGAATCTATTCTTTGATCTCTCTTCACGCTCTGCCAAGAGGGTTTCTGCCCGAAGCAGTTTTTCTTTATGCATAAGATACATAATATATATGCCTAGCAATGAAATGAACAGAACAAGAGTGATGACCAAAACTGCATTGCGCCAAGCAGAGCTATTGCTCATCAGTTCCTTTTGCTTTCTTGCTGTCTCATTCATATACCTAGTTCTTGACAACTGGGACTGTTGCTGCTCAAGTATCATTTTCTGCAATGCCACATCACTCTTCTTTCTTTTCATGCTGTCTTCGGTCTGATTCAACAGCAATAAAGAACGTTGATGAGAAAGCCTCAAGAGATTCTGTGTACTTCGGGCAGCCATCATTTGCAGTTGGATAGAATTCATCGACATACGGTCGAACTCTTCCATAGCCCGTCCGAAATCAAAATTACTGGTATACGACTCCAATTGCAAAGCAGGTTCGGTCTGCATCCATGTCTTCAGTTTGTCAACTACTTTTTTATAAGCATCTTTGGCTTTTGGATAGTCACCCTGAGCTAGATAATAATCACCATAGTTGATTGTTGCAGCGCCATAATTCAATTTGAGCAAAGATTCGCTTGCCCTATCCTTGTTCTTTTTGATATGCAGTTCATAAAGAAACTGACTTCCATAAAACAGTTCGTCTGTTATCCATTGCGGATGAGACTCTTTTATCGATTTCAGTTTATCCATGTATTCTGTAGCATGAGGTTCATCGCCGAGCATGCTATAACATCTGCAAAGGAAACAAAAAGATCGAGATCTGACTTTATCAGAAAATACAAAAGGATCGTTGATTGCCTTCTTCAGACACTCCACACCATTTTTGTATTGATTGAGAAAATAGTAAGATTCGCCCATCAGCGTATAAGTGCTGTATTTCTCGTCACCCTTATAGCCCAGCGACTGCATATAATAGGAAATAGCAGTGGCAAAACGCTCTTGAGAGAAGTAGAAACTACCAGCACAGAAAAAGTAGGCCGATATGCCTGCTTCATCTTTCAGTTTGGCAGTAAGAGATTGAAATGCCACAAGCTGCTCCATGGCTTTACTATACTGCCGACGTAGCAAATAGAAGTTATTGACATAACTCCAAGAAGAATAGAGTGGGTCGTATGTGCGATATTTCAGAGAGAAAGACTTGCATCGTTCAAACTGCGAAAGCATGAGCTGCTCGTTATTAGAATAACGCCCATATCTCACTTTATTTTCTAATGCATAGCCTTGAGCAAAATAATCATGTTGCTGCTGTCCTTTCATAAACAATGTATCCGACATACGGTAGCCAAGAGGCTGATTCACATAATTTTCTATCTTCTTGTAATACTGGTATAGTTCGGGCTTCATGTTCATGGTCTTACTCAACTTCTGAGCAGAGGCAGGCATGATTAATGACATAGCGATGAGTAAAGACAGAATAAGTTTGATGGGGTGATCGAAGACAAAGCGTGCTCCGCCAGTGTAGCTGGTATCCACGTATGCTTTGCTATGAAGCAGACTGGCCACGATACGGCAGATATGTAGTCCAAGTCCCGTGCCACGTTTCGACTTGTCGAGCATCTGAAAACGTTGAAACACCTTTTCGGCATCTTCAGGTTTCACTCCCCTACCGGTATCTGTCACAGCAAAACGCACCAGTTTGTCGGTCACTTCGTATGAGAGCGTGATGCTCCCTTGTTCGGTATACTTGCATGCATTAGACATGTAGTTGATAAGCACTTGCTGCAAACGTTGTGCATCGGTATGAAGAATAAAAGGACCTTCGGGATTTGTCTTCAGCACAAGCTGTATACCAGGCAATTCGCGTCCTCTCATACTTTCGAGAGTAGTGCGGCAAAGCTGATAAATATCCACATCAACAGGATTCAGATGATAAGTACCGCTTTCGAAATTGGAAAGATCGAGTACATCATTCACCAATGTTTGCAGCAACTGGCAGTTGGTAGATATCATCTTGATAAACTCTGTCTTCTGCTCGGGAGGGATGCTGTCTGCCATATCTCCGTTGAGCACATCATTGAAACCGATAATGGCATTGAGCGGACTGCGTATCTCATGATTCATATTCTGGAAGAACAAGCTCTTCATCTGTTTGGCTTTCTCTGCCTTTTCTTTATCCGACTCCAACCGCCGTCTATTGGTGCGTTTGATGTAGGTTATAATCAAAGCTACGATAGATATTGATACGATGAGCATGAAGAATGCGAGAATACGCCATTGTTTCTTATCGCGTTCAAGCTTTTCGGTTTTCTTTTGCTGGAAAGAGCGTATACGTTCTGCCTGAAGATTTTTTCGATCTTGTTCGAACTTAATCTGCTGCATAGCATACTGATTCTGCAATAGATGATGCTCTTTTGTACGTTGCAGCAGTAGTAGATTATTGCGCTCATTGCTAATCAACATCATTTGTTCATCATTTCTAAGCCGGGTGAGCTGCATTATCGCATTCGTTTGCTGCATAGATTTTTTATCATGTTCTACCTTCTGATATTCGAGCTGTGGAACATAAAGATCTAAAATAAGATTGCTGTCGTCGATGCGCCTTTCAGACAACAAGTTGGCATACTGTTTATACACCATCGCCGCATGCTTATCATCGCCGGCCTGCTCGTATTGTGAAGCCTGCTTCGAATAATAGATTAAAGAATCTCGAAGGAAAGTATTGAAAGGTTTATTTATGATATAAGTATCGGCCATCAAGGCATTATGTTTGTAGTACATGTAGTAATTGTACATGGCTTCATTATAGAGTCCCAACGATATATTCTGCTTTCTATATTCCACAAACTTTTGTTGCAACAACTCGTATGTTCTATCAACCTTTGCCGAATCTTGAGGCTCTTCCATACTATAGAGAGACAACAATATACAATACGGAAGAAAATCGTTACCTTTTGGTGATGTTTCTATGCACTTGAACAACATTTCTTCCGTGCTTTTCCATCTATGCAACCTCAGATAACACAGACTCAGCTGACGGTAAATGTTGTAGATATCGAGAACTTTGTCTTTCAGGCCATAATCTACAGCCTTCAAATAGTATTGGATAGCCAGAAGATATGACATTCTTTGATAATGTAAGTCGCCTTCTATCGCATAATATCTCATCAGTCCGAAACCGAATTTTGTAGTCATCGCATGCTTACCAAACAAAGATATTTCCTGATATCCTTCCTTTTGTTGTTTGTGATTGATATAATAATAAATAATACCTTCCCACATACCATAGAAATACTGTTTATAGGGAGTGCTGAGTATGAATGGCGAAACAAGTTTGAATTCAGAGTTCGCTTTATCAATCAGATTGTTGTATAAGAAATATCTATTTTTGGTAAAAAGAGCAATACATTGAGCTTTTATATCATGAGCGGCTTTGGCTTTGGCCAGCAAGGTATCTGCCATACGTAAGCCCAAATCTTTCTTTCTAAGATTATTCTGAGTCCGCATGAAATACTCATAGACGGAATCATTAATCTTATAAGTATTATTCTGAGCAAAAGCTGAAGTCTGAATCAAGAATAATATTACAACAACAATATGGGATATGCACCTATCTTTCACAACATTACAAATATAAAAAAAAGATTTGTAATATTATTATTGAGTACGAAAAAAATGATAAAAAAATTAAACTATTGACGTAGTCGGTAATTGAAATTCTCC
>DAIUBN010000165.1:0-6335 GCA_036846645.1 Bacteroidaceae bacterium
TTCGACAGTCCCGAAGCCAATTTGATATCTACGGGTTGCTTGCCGCTGACTTTTATTTTGCGCATCCATTTTCCGTCGATGAATACATTGTGATAGCTGGTGCCTGCGTCAGATACTTTGATAGCGATACTGCCACCTGTAAAGTCTGTTTGCAGATACACACCTACCCAGTCGTAGCTCACGCTGCCATCTGTCGCAGTAGAGATGCGTCCAGTATAGGTCACACCATCGGTATTGGCTTTCAGTGCGACTTTATTTGTGGCGGCATTGATGCAAATTGTTGCCGCAAACAACAGAAAGAGAAGTAAATTAAATCTTTTCATGTTATTGATATTTAGTTGATGTTTATGTCTTCCAGAATAGTCTCAGCTTCGTGAATAGTGAGGTGACGAGCATACAGATTGCCGTGACGATAATTCCTTTAATGAATCCCGGCCAGGCTGTTTGTTCCATCGGAACGAGTACATTATTATATAGTCCGCTCAGCATAAGTAGCGGAACCACAACCAACGAATCAGAAACGTATGCTATCATCGGATTCTTTCCCGTTAGCTCCAGCGGAGTAGATATCCATTTGCATTTGTAATAGTCGCCGATGATAGAAAAGAATATCAGCGCAATAAAGGCTAGTCCGCTAGTGACGAGCAGATAGCTTACAGTGACATCGTCCTTGCGGATGCCGCCTTGAAAAGCTTCGAAGCACAGACCTGCCATCAGAAAATAAGCACCATAGGTATAGAGCTGATGCCAGAATCTCATATCACTATTGTCCGAGCGGAGCAGATAGTGGAGGGCAACGAGCAGAATAGCTGAAATAAAGAGATTGGCTACCATCCATCTGTTGTATAGGCAGCACACGTTGCAGATGATAAGAAGAAATGATAGCGTCATGGCGATAGGTATCTCAATCTTATTTTTGGATGACATCTCTGTGGCTGCTGCATTTTCTTCTTTTTTCTCGCTCAGCCATTTCGATAGCAAGTCGCCGGCTATCGTACCAGGAATGATAATGAGCAGATACTCTAGGAAGCGAAATTCATACATGAAATGGGCAGGAGTGAAGTTCAATACCTCTTTTGCCCACGAACCATCTGTCTGAGCCGATAGAATGATACCTAATATAATAGGTAGTACGGCAAGTCGCGCCAGCAGATTCTTCATGGTGTAGACATAGATGATAGAACCGACAACAGCGACGTTGGCCAATATCAGAATAATAATATCAGTATCGCTAAATGAGAAAGGCTTTCCTCCCTGATAGGGTTGGAAGTATATCCAGGCGAAGCCGATAATGTAGCAGGCTCCATTGATGATGGTCGACCAAGGCTTTTGGGTATGGAATGGACTCTTCAGATACATTGGAAACATCAACAAGAAACCGCAGAAGGCAACGATGTAGCCAATGTTAGGATTGGAGTAACCTAGCATATAAGGAAATAGATGGGCGATGTAGATAGCGAAGAAACAAAGTTTGAGCCATCTCAGTACACTCTTGTAGCATAGTTTTGCCTTGCTCACGCCTTTGGCGTACTGTCTGCCTAGCGAAAGGGGAAAGGCAGCTCCCATAGAGAAGAGAAAGAAAGGAAAAATCAAGTCCACCCAGGTGATACCGAATATAGTGGGATTGAAAACATGGTCTGGTGGCGGTACTTGGGCATGATACATCCATCGGGGCAGTACCTTGAAAGCCTCGGTAGCCGAAAGTATCATCGTCATGATGGCATATCCCCTCAATGCATCGAGAGAATGTGCTCTTGGCGACTTCTGACTTGTGGGTTGCAACGGTTGATTATCGTTTGTCATTATTATGTTCTTGTTATTTCTTACTGTTCTTGATTCCTGCTTCTACTTCGTTCCACAGATTCTTGGCAATGATATGGCAGATATCGAAGACCATCAGTCCGTCCGATTCTTTCAGATTCATGGTGATAGACTCGCTCAGCCGTTGTGGATTGGGATAGAACTGGTCGACAAGTACGCCGCCCATGAATTTGTTCTTTCCAAGAATGGTGCGCAGATGTCGGCACGAACCTTCTACCGAGTACCAAGTGCCTTGCTGAGTTTCCGAATCGGTTTCGTTGCGCACTCCTTTAGTATTCTTCTCGGCGTCGGCAATGGTGATATCGGTATAATAGTTGCCTGTGGCATACAAATCAATGAGTTCGGCATAGCCGGTCTTCTTATATTCTGGCAATGCCCATTCGTAGTCTTTCGACGGGTCGTAGTTCTTGCTGGCAAAGTTTACACCTACTTCGTAGTACGATGGATACCAGGCTCCGGTGTAAGTGCCGAAAGAAATTTTCGGATTCACGGCTTTGACCGCTTTGCGAGCTTCGGCCATGAAACGGGTGATGTTGGTCGAACGCCATTCTATCCATTTCTTAAAGAAGTTTTCTTGTTTCACATGATAATTTCCTTTGCTATCCTTCTCCCAAGTCAAGATATCTTCGGGAAAATGTTTCAGCTTCTGGTGGATATCTTTTTCGAAAGCTTGGCGCGACATGTTCGAAAAGTCGGCTTCTATACCATCGTAGCGCACTCTGTCGAGCATGATGCCGTCAAGCGAAGGATAGCGTTTCACCAAGTCGCGAAGTACATCAATAATATGTGTTCTGAAAGTGGGGTCGATGGGATTCACCATGGCCGAATATTTCTCTTTCTGTTGGGTGATGGATTTCAATCCTTGTGGAGTGTAGACGGTTGATGCCCATTCGGGGTGTGATGAATAAATCAGGCCGCGGTCGAAATAGTTATGTCCTGCCACAAAGGTGTTGAGCGATGCTTGTACTCTCAGTCCCAATCGGTGGGCAGTCTGGATGAATCTGCCCAGATAGTCGAAATCGGGGCGGGTATATCCTTGCCACTCTTTCATCCTCGGGGCGTAGGGCGTATCAAACAATACTTCACCGGTGATGGGGCGTACATCTACTACAGCATCGGTAAAGCCTAATGCTTTTATTTTGTTCAGATAATAATCAATGGAGTCTGTGTTGCTGAAACGTTTGAAATTGGCTTCTGCATCAAACCACATAAGTAAACGTTTCGGCGCAACTTCTTGTGCCGAAACGTTAAGTGAAATCAAACTTAAAAAGAGTGTGAAAAATAAAAGTATTTTTTTCATTTGTTATGTTACTTTTCTTTGGTCCAATACCGTTCTATCTCTTCGAGCGATTTTCCTGCTGTCTCAGGAACCAGCTTCCACATGATGAGCATGTAGGGCACACACATCACGGCGAAGAGAATGAATGTTCCTGCCGGTGACAAGTTCTGCAGCATCCAAGGTGTGAGCTGTCCGATTAGATAGGTGCCTATCCAGAGTGCGAAACCTGCTATCGACATGGCAATACCTCTCACTCTGTTGGGGTACATCTCTGAAAGTAATACCCAAACTACGGCACTGATGGAAATAGCACAGCAGAAGACGTAGAGCAAGAAGAAAGTGAGCATGAAGTAGACACCGATGTGCATCGAATCTTTAAAGATGAAATAGAAAGCGATGAGGATGAGCGAAGCAATCATTCCCGATACACCATAATATATAAGCTTCTTGCGGCCTACCTTATCGATGATGAACATGGCAAGTACGGTGGTCACGGTATTGACCAGTCCAACGAGTACCTGGCAGAAGAGCGGATCGCCCATTCCGGCGTCTTTGAAGATTGACGGACCGTAGTAGAGCACGGCATTGACACCCATAAACTGACCGAGTATGGCAATGCAGACGCCGATAATCACTGCTTTAAAGATACCGGGCTGAAGAAGGGTCTTCCATTCGGATTTCACTGCCGACGAGATGACCGACTTCGTTTCTGATATCTGAGATTTTACTTCTTCGGTTGCTGTATAGATCTTACCCAATATGGATTGGGCGCTGTCGTCGTGACCATTGACGATGAGCCAACGTGGGCTTTCGGGGATGAAGAAGATAATGATGAGGAATAATACAGCGGGCAACGATTCCATGCCGAGCATGCCGCGCCACACTTCGCTGACGAATATGAGTTGCAAAGCTCCACCCAGTTGGGCACCGCTGCTGGCAAAGTCCATCAACATGTAGTTCACAAGGTAGGCTCCCAAGAAACCTATCGTTACAGCCAGTTGGTAGAGCGAAACAAGCCGGCCACGATATTCGGTCACTGCCACTTCCGAAATGTACATCGGAGAGACGATAGAAACCACGCCGATACCGATACCACCGACGAAGCGGGAGAGTACCAGCATATTGAACGTCGGACTGATGGCGCAACCAATACCCGAAGCGGCAAAGAGTACTGCCGAGATGATGAGCGTAGGTTTTCTTCCCAGTTTGTCGCTCAATACTCCGGCAAATGCCACACCGATAATGGAACCGATGAGGGCGCAACCTACATACCATCCCTGCATAATTGTGTCGAGGTGGAACTGGGCAACAACCTGGTCGATAGTACCCGATATGACTGCTGCGTCATATCCGAAGAGAAATCCTCCGATGGCGGCAACTATCGAAAGAAAGAATACGTATCCTATGTTGACTGAAGATTTCATATTTGATATACCTTATTAATATAGATGTTATTTGATTCCGAAATACTCTTTGTAACGGTCGTACAAGTGGCCTGCCTGGAGATAAGCCGATTGCGGACTCATGAAGTGAGAAAACTCGAAGGTGATGGCTTTGTCGTAGTTCGAACGTTTGGCAGCTTCGAGTTTCATACGAAGTTTATCGAACTTGATAGGAAGGAAGTTGATAGGCATGTCGCGGTCAAAAGTCTCGGCATTGGTCCAGCACTGCATGTGGTATTTGTCGGCAAGACGTTTGTTCACGGTGAAGAATGCATCGAGTTCATCGTAGTCGATATGTCCGTCCTGGAAGGCGCAAGCATCTACTACATCATGAATACCGTCGAATATCTCGTTCCATTCTTTTTCGTGTTCCTGAACAGAAACAGCTTGGTCGTTGGTCATCTTGCCGGTACCCATCACCGCTTTCTTACCATCGATCCAAGGAGAAATAAAGGTAGGTAGTCCGCCCGACAAGTCTTTGCATTGTTTGCCCATAGCATGGAAGGCCGAAATGGCTCCTTTGGTACGGCGACTGATTTCGCCACTGATATACCAACCGCCAAAGCTCTTGTGCTTCTTGCCGTACATGTTCCAAGCCTCGTCGATAACGTATTTGTTGTCTTCTATCTCCCATGTCATATCGCCGGTGTCCCAATAACGTCCCGAGTCGTACAAGCCGAAGTAGAATTTCATATTATACTTGTCTGCCAAGCGGAGAAACATATCAATCAAGTCCACCGAAGGCATATAACAACCTTTTTTCAACAGATAAGGAGAAGGGTAAGTAATAAACTTGCGGTATCCCGAACGAATAATGATAACGGTATCAATACCGATGGCTTTCATATTTCTGAAATCCATATCCCATTCTTTCTCTCCCCAGTTCTGGTGAGGAATATCGTGAGATATCTCATCTAGAAAAGTTCCTGTGATTCTAAGTCCTGCATTCTTGGGTACAATCAGTCTGCTAGCCAATCCTGTGGTGTCTTTACCAGGCATCAAAATGTTACTACTGCTTTCATCGAATGTCTCAGCCTTCAAGAGTGAAGGTGCAACCATTGCCGAAGCGCCTGCTAAGGCAGCTTTCTTAATGAAATCTCTTCTGTTGCTCATAGTCTAATCAATATTTATGGTTTGTTATATATGCTCGTTTTATTTATTTGCTGAAACAATATAGCAAAAGTATTAATAATTGGCGAATTAATAATGAAATATTTTAAAAAGTTGTTCTCTTTTTAAAAATATTTATATAATCGGCAAGCTATTTTCCTTTGTTCATTGCTCCTACGACTCTCACCAACTGTTATCTTCAGTGCAACGTACTAAGTCCTATCGCATTAGGCTGATGGCACCAAAATTTGGTATACTCCGATGTACCAAACTTTTTCAACTTTGACTTAAATAATTGATAATCAATAGTAATAGGCTGAAGATGAGACAAGATGAAAGTCCCTGGAGTGTATTAAGGTCTTAGGCTCATTAGGCTTATAGGGGATATAAGCTCTATATATCTTATGAGCTACCAAAAATCGTCTTGAAGAAAATACTAAAACGTCCATAGGTTTTGTCTGAAACGTCTTTATGATTCTCTCGAATCGTCCTTAAGATTTTTTTGAATTGTCTTGATGAATTTTTTGTTCGATAATGATACTTCAATCGTCGGGTTGCGATATTTGCGTCGTGGCTTCTCGATACATATATCATCGATTGGCGATTAAATATTAATGAAAATTGAATTCTAATAAAAAAAGACATTTGGCAAATCTGCCAAATGTCTTTTACAACAACTATTT
>DAIUBN010000166.1:0-6249 GCA_036846645.1 Bacteroidaceae bacterium
ACTGAGGCTATATGCACTACATGATTGCCGTATCACTCGAAATGTCGGATGAACCGATTTTTTGCTTATATCTATATTTTGTTGACACAGGTCTCGCTTAAAACTAAAATTGGCTGACCAATGTAGCACCTCTCTTAGCAAGTACTATCATACTAATAATGTGATGGTTATACTACTTCAGCCTATACCAAGTCAGGGTCGCTTGAGGCTTAACTCAATAAGCCTCAGTTAGTAAGGCTGAAGCAAGCAGTCGGTTAAAGTCGTAGGAGTATCTATAATCCCTCTATTTGCCAAATTTCTCTCTTCACGTTTCTGAAAATATTTACTAATAGAGATTGCAACTATGCCAAGTTGTAATCTCCATAATTTTAGATGATAGGAACATAGATCTCAGTCTGTAACAGATCTGCAGGTGTACTCTCCGGATCATTTAGATAAATTTCAAAGGCGGGTCTTTCATCCAATTGATAACCGCCATTTGGAATACATTTGCCAAAAACAGTATCATATACCTCACCAAGTTTCTCATACGTTCCTTTGTATAGAAACGCTACATATTTTCCACCAGCAATCTCTTTAACACCGATTTCTCCTTTGGGAGCCATATTGAAAGGTAATGCGAGACAAACATCAGCCCTCTGCCTATTGCTTTCTGTTACCTTCGGATCGTCATGATAAATACCGATATGGGCGATTTTACCTTCTTGCAACATTGATTTTATAATATCAGTTTTAGGTGTATCATCACATATCTTCTGCATCTCTTCTGAAAATTTACCTGATGTACGGATATAGTTCCATAATTTTTGCCAAGCCATACAGTAATCATTTGCCTTATAATCACCGATAAGACAGATATATATGGCATGTTTCGGTTCTAAATTGACGACTCTCTCGCTTAATTCCAAATTAGAATTGATTTTCATTGGTTTCATAATCGTGTACTTTTTATTGTTTTTATACTCTGTGGGCGTAATACCATAGAACTGCTTGAAGACTTTCGACAACGAAGACGGTACATCATACCCCACACGATAAGCAATATTCTGTATCGGCATGTCACCATAACGTAATAGTCGGGCTGCAGTCTCGACCCGCAAACGAGTAACAAATGCCCCAATGGGCTCGCCGAGGAATGCTTTCGTGATGCGATGAAAATGATAAGGCGAGAAGTTGGAGATATCGGCCAGCATCTCCAAATCTATATCGTCTGCCAAATGATTATTAATATATTCGACAACAATATTAATTCTTCTCAAATAATCTTCTCTTGTTGTTAGCTTCTGTTGCATAATTCTATTTTTTTGTATCACGAGTGCAAAGATAACTACATTGGCTCTATCTCGCTATTCCAATCTTGCTAATACCAAACTTATTACCGATCTTTATCGACTTTATGCGACGAGAATCCCCTTTTAATAATTAATTCTCCACATCAAAAATTTCTCCGCCATCACGCATCTCGCATTGAATCTTTGATTGAGCAAAACCCATTTCATACATGAAGCAAAGACACCTAGGATACCAAATTTCGTATATATGTCCTTTTTCTATCACTCTTTGGCAAGAATATTTATAGTACTTCAATTATGCCAAAGCAAAAATCATAGAATATCTTTCAAAAGACTGAATGGGTTATTATTCTATAATTTTACCTTGAGTAGATATCTTGTTTAAGTAATTTGTGTACTTTTGCAATCAAAAGCAAAATAGCAAAGTAATGAAAAAGTCAACTCTTTTTGTTTCTATTATTCTTATCGGTTGCGGAATGGTATCTTGCGGAGGAAGTAAAAGCAAGGCGAATACAGAGGCTACATCTGCTAAAGCGGTGAATGTGCCGACCTTCAATGCCGACAGTGCTTATCATTTTGTTAAGACACAGTGCGACTTCGGTCCACGTATTCCGAATAGCAAAGCTCATAAAGAATGTGCCGATTATCTTTCGGCTAAACTCAAAAGCTATGGTGCGACAGTGACGATGCAGAATTGCGACTTGTCGGGATATGACGGAACGATTCTGAAATCGGTAAATATTGTTGGCTCTTTCAAACCGGAAAGTAAGAAACGCATCGCTTTGTTTGCTCACTGGGATGCTCGCCCTTGGGCAGATCACGATCCCGATAAAGCCAATTGGCACAAGCCGATTGATGCTGCCGATGATGGAGCAAGCGGCGTAGGTGTGTTGCTTGAGATTGCACGCCACATCCAAAAACAACAACCAGAGATGGGTATCGATATCATCTTTCTTGATGCCGAAGATTATGGTGTTCCCGAATTCGAACAAAAGAGCGATGAGAGTTCTTGGGCTCTTGGTGCACAATATTGGGCACACAATCCCCATGTAGAAGGATATTCTGCCCGATTCGGTATTCTACTTGATATGGTAGGTGGCAAGGGCTCGCAATTCTATAAAGAAATCTACTCTGAACAATACGCTTCGAACGTTAATAGAAAGATATGGAAGGCGGCTGATAAACTTGGCTTCGGACAATTCTTCATCAATCAACAAGGTTCGCAAGTCACTGACGACCATGTTTTCATCAACCAGATTGCAAATATACCGACTGCAGATATTATTCCTTATAGCGCTGATGGTAGTTTCACCAAGACTTGGCACACCATTGCCGACAATATGGATAATATCGACAAAGCAACTCTGAATGCCGTTGGGCAGACAGTGCTGCAGGTCATCTACAATGAAAGATAATATAAAGAAAGGACATATATAATATGACAATCAACGAGGAACAAGACGAGATTATTAGCGAGTTCAGCGATTTTGACGACTGGATGGACCGCTATCAGATGCTTATCGATATGGGCAACGAGCAAAAGGCATTGGAAGAGAAATACAAGACGGAAGACAATCTGATTGACGGTTGTCAAAGCCGTGTATGGCTTCAATGCGACCCCAAAGATGGCAAACTTATCTTTACCGCCGAAAGCGACGCACTTATCGTGAAAGGTATTATTACCTTATTAATAAGAGTTCTATCGGGACACACTCCCGACGAGATACTGGATGCCGACCTTTACTTTATCGAGAAGATAGGATTGAAAGAGCATCTATCGCCAACGAGAAGCAACGGACTCTTGGCAATGGTAAAGCAGATGCGGATGTATGCACTTGCCTACAAAGCCAAAGGCATTTAAAGCCTGGCCCACATATAATAAGAGAGGAATATAAGTTGGCATCGAAGCAACTTATATTCCTCTTGATTTTTATTCACTTAAGGATTACGACCTTTTACAATTTATTTCTTTCTAATATTCGCTCTGCATGATAAGAGGATCTTACCAAAGGAGCACTTTCTACATCGGTGAAGCCTTTTGCAAGAGCAGTCTGCTTGTAGGCTTCGAACTGTTGCGGTGTGATGTAGGCTGCAACCGGATAGTGCTTATGAGATGGCTGTAGATATTGGCCGATAGTAATGATTCGACAACCTACGGCAATCAAATCGTCCATCAGTTGTTCTACCTCTTCTACTGTTTCGCCTAATCCGACCATAATGCCGGTTTTTGCTCTTCCACCTTTTTCGGTGATACGGCGCAGCACTTCGAGACTGGTGCGATAGGTAGCCACACTGCGTACGTCGGGAGTAAGCCTCTCTACAGTCTCCATATTATGAGATATCACTTCGGGGCCTGCTGCAATAATCTGATCTACCAATTCCATGCGACCTTGAAAGTCGGGTATCAAGACTTCTATCTTCGTATCGGGACAGAGTTTCTTCATCTCCTCAATGGTCTGCACCCAGTGCGCTGCACCTAGGTCGGGCAAATCATCTCTGTCTACCGATGTGATGACAGCATACTTCAGTTGCATGAGTTTCACCGATTCTGCTACATGATGTGGCTCATCGACATCGAGAGGCAACGGACGTCCAGACTTCGTATTGCAAAACTTGCAACAACGGGTACAGATATCACCACCAATCATGATACTTGCCGTGCCACGGCTCCAACATTCTCCTTGATTGGGACAACGCCCGCTGCTACAAATGGTATGCAACTTATGACCTGATACAATACGGCTTGTTTCTGCCGAATGCTCATTGGCCCCAATCTTTATCTTCAACCAATCTGGTTTGCGTACTCTTTCTGCCATTTATTTTAAATTGTCGTCAAAGAATTTAGTAATCGAGTTATATAAATGGACACGAGTGTTGCCACCATAAATGCTGTGATTCCTATTATTATAAGGTATAGCATAGAAAGGAATACCCAACTGAACCAAACGCTCCATATATTCGGCTGTATTCTGATAATGAACATTATCGTCTGCCAGACCATGGATGAGCAACAAGCTACCATGCATCTTGTCGGCTCTTTCGATAGCTGAAGTTCCTCTATAGCCATCGCTATTTTCTTTCGGAGTGCGCATATAACGTTCGGTATATACCGAATCATAGAATTTATAATCGGTGACAGGAGCAACAGCACAGCCAGCCTTGAACACCGGAGTTCCCTCACTCATACTCATCAATGTCATATATCCGCCATAGCTCCATCCCCAAATTCCTATTTTATCTTTATCAACATACGACTGACCTGCCATATACTGAGCAGTAGCAACCTGATCTTGTGCCTCTTTGACACCAATATTCTGATAAGTGCATTTCTCAAATTCCTCGCCACGGCCACCAGTGCCACGACCATCAACACAAACCAAAATATAACCATGAGAGGCCATATATGTCTCCCAAGTCATGGCGTACTGATTCTTTACTTCTTGCGAACCCGGTCCGCTATATTGGAAAAGCAATACAGGATATTTCTTGGAAGCATCAAAATTAGTAGGTTTCATCATCCAGCCATTGAGTTTGTCGCCTCTTGAAGTTGTAAATGAGAAGAACTCTTTGTGAGGAACAGCATATTCGGACAGCGTCTTCTTCAAATCTTCGTTGGTCTCCGTTGTTCTCAGTACCTTACCGGTATTGTCATTGAGAGTAACAACAGGAGGAGTATCTACATTAGAGAAGATATTGATATAGCATTGAGCATCTTTGCTGAAGATAGCACTGTTCATACCTTCACCCTTACTCAATCTTGTCTGACGACCTTTCATATCGACTTTGCAAACATAAGAGCACATTGGATTTCCTTCGTTAGAAAGATAGAAGAAAGTATTCTCTTTCGGATTATATCCCAAGAATTTCTGAACCTCGAAATTGCCGGATGTGAGTTTCTTTACCAACTCACCATTCAGATTGTACCAATATAAATGGCTATGGCCATCGCGTTCACTCTTCAGGCAGAAGTTGTTACCAATAAACTTCATATCATCGAGATATTCTTCGTCATTAATATAATACTTGTCTTCGTCACGCATCGCCAATTTACAGACAGTACTTTTCGGGTCGGCCATATACAAATCCATTTTGTTCTGATGACGGTTCAATGTGACAATAGCTAGCTTGGCTGGATCATCCGTAAACTCTATACGAGGGATATATCCATCAGCATCGAGAGGCAATTTGATAGTACGAGTCACCTTCGACTGAATATTGAATGCACAAACTGTTACTTTAGAATTGGGATAACCGGCTTTCGGATATTTGTAGACATACTCACCTGGATAATCGGCAAACTGAGTAAAAGTAGGATTCGAACCTTGATACATGGGGAAACTATAAGTAGGTACTTCTGATTCATCAAAACGGATGAAAGCAAGCATCTTACTATCGGCACTGAAGCATAAAGCCTTGGTCATAGAAAACTCCTCTTCGTAAACCCAATCGGCAAGGCCATTAATAATAGAATTGCGTTTGCCATCTTTTGTGACCTGGCTTTCGCTATTATTATAGAGTCGTTTGACCAAAAAGATATTGTTGTCGCGAACAAATGCAACCATATTTCCATCGGGTGAGAAAACCGGTGACTGTTGCGGACCGCCATCAGAGAGTTTCTCCAACTTATTATGAGTCGTCACGCCATCAGCATTGCGATTCAAGCTATAAAGAAAGAAGCTTGCGGTGTAAGAACGTCTATAAATCCGTTGTTTATTGGTAGCAATAAGAAGAGTTCCCCCATCGGGTGAAAAACTATAGCTCTCGAATGATTTGAATGGACAGTCGCGAGCAGTAGAAATATCAAAAAGCACTTCTACCTGCTTCCCTGTGCGGAACGAATATTTTATAATTTTAGTACCGTTTTCATCCATTTGAGTATAAAACTCACCTTCATTCATCGGCATTACATTACGTACCGTTTGAGCCGAAAACTTACCATCCACTACCTCTTTCAAAT
>DAIUBN010000167.1:0-6231 GCA_036846645.1 Bacteroidaceae bacterium
ATGGATTGTGTTCAGCCAAAGCGCTCTATCACTCGACCGCACCAAAGCTAAATTTCAGATAGCTGCATTCTGTAGTCACGGTAACTGCAAGGTAGAAATAACAAAAATAAGCTTCACCTATCGTGAAACAGAAAAATACACCGCCGAAGAATGGATTACCGACAAATACGCACTGAACAAAACAAAGACAAAACTTGTAAGAGGCCTCGCCAAATGGCGTCGTAAAACGGTTGATCTGTTCGACTCTTATTTTAAAGAGATAAAAGAGGCACTAAGTGCACAACCTGAAGAGAAGGTGGTTAAGAAAGAGGTAGTCAAACCTGTAGAGACCAGTACCGGAACAGAAGTAATTAATCTAAAACCGGCAGAGACACCCAAAACAGTAGAAAAGGCTCAACCTGTAGAAACGCCGAAACCTGTAGAAGAGAAACAAGTAGCAAATACGACTCCAGTGGTATCTGAACCAATAAATCAGACAAACGACTTACGTAGTATCAAGCCTAGCGAAGTTCAGGACAGAATGACTAGCGAAATGTATTCTTGCAAAACATTGATATTGACTGGCGATAAACCTATAACAGCCGATAAAGGTATATCCATTGGATTTATGGCCGGCAAGCCAGTAGCATTTGTTTATTTCAACGAAAAAGAGAATGTAGACAAGATTACTTCTGATAAGAACTATACGATTCGTTTGTACGACGCTAATGCAAAGAAGGTAAAGATGCAACTGAAGTGTAAAGTCATCTCCTCGAAGATAGAAAATGGCTCCCGTGTTGTAGCAGGCGAAATACTGACTGCTTCGGCAGAATAGAGAAACATCCTCTAAATAAGAGTTTTAATCCCGGGTCAAGAAGCAAATAGAACTTCTCAATCCGGGATTATTCATTATTATATAGGTATAGTCTTACTTCACGAAGTCGGCCTGATTGATAACAGGAGCATTTTCTTTCGATGGAATCACTTTCATCTTACTACGTTCTACTGTTATTGTCTTCTTGAAGCAGATGTTATCCGAAGCCTTCCCTATCTGCAATTCGAAAGCTCCAGGCTCTACAACTTCTTTCATCTCGCCGTTGAACAATGACAATTCGGACACAGGAATTGAAATGAGAACATGAGCCGTTTCTCCTTTCTTGATAAATACTTTCTGAAAGCCTTTGAGTTCCTGAACTGGAGTAGAGATGCTCGACACAACATCGCGAACATAAACTTGGGGTACATCCATACCATCTCTATCCCCCGAATTACGGATATCTATGTTGACTTGGATGGTATCTTGTTGCGAATAGTCTTCTTTCTGTGTAGAAGCTGATAGATAATCGAAGGTGGTATAACTCAAACCATGGCCGAAAGCCCATAATGGCCGAGTAGAAGAAAACACATAGTCCATGCCGGGCTTGTTCTTGCTACCCGGATGATGATAATATCCTTTATCGCTCGGCAAATAGTCGAAATAGCAAGGCAAGTGACCAACACTTTGCGGAAAAGAGAAGTTAAGATGTCCCGAGGGATTGATTTTGCCAAACAACATTTCGGCAAGGGCTGTACCACCTTGTTCGCCAGGATACCATTGTACTACCACAGCAGGAATATGTTCTTTAATCCATGAAATGGCAAAAGGCTTGCCAGCCATCAAAACTACAACAACCGGTTTGCCCGTCTTATATACAGCTTCCACTAAATCTTCCTGAACGCCCGACAAATCGAGACTACTCAAATCGTGACCTTCACCACAAATAGCGTCACCGCCGCTGCTACGGGAACCTATGACAACAATAGCGACATCACTTTTGCGTGCAGCTTCGACAGCAGCATCGAAATCCGACTTATCATCGGTAGTAAGATTGCATCCTTTAGCATAGTTGATGATAAGATGCGAATTGTTCATCTTATTGAGAGCCGAAAGAAAGGTCACACCATGTGCATTATCGTCACCCCAAGAGTAATTGCCAAACTGAACATGATCGGTGTTGGGACCGATAACAGCTACAGAGTTCAACTTGCTGGCATCGAGCGGCAACATCTGATTATCATTCTTCATTAATATAACAGACTCTTCGGCAATGCGACGAGCCAAATCGATATGACGAGTATTGTGTACCGACTTATCATAATCAGACTTCGAAGGCAATTTATAATCGAACAGTCCCATTTCGAATTTAGCCCTCAATATACGACTCACTGCCGTATCAATATCTTTCATATCTACCAGTCCCTTACTTACCAAATTGGGCAACTCTGGATAACAATAATCGGCAGCTTCTACATCCAATCCGGCCTGCAATGCCTGCATACCTGCATCGGCATCATTCTGGGCTGTATGATGGAAAGTTTTGAGCATTCCAATGGCTCCCCAATCAGAATAGACATATCCTTTAAATCCCCACTGATTGCGAAGCAATTCGGTCATCAGATAATAAGATGAAGAATTGGGCACGCCATTCCATGAATCGTATGACGACATAACCGCCCAAGGCGAAGTGGCTTTAATAATCTTCTTGAAAGGATAGAGATACACCGAAAGCAAGTCACGCTGACCGCAAGCCACCGAAGCAAGATTGATACCTCCCATCGGAGTGCCATGAGCACCATAATGCTTTAACATCGGCGAAACATGATTGTCAAGATAGCCTTTCACCTCGGCAGTACCCATTTCGGATATCAAGAAAGGTGCCTCGCCCAAACACTCTTCTACCCTACCCCAACGCAAATCGCGACAGACATCAATATCGGGTGCCAACACCTGTTTAATGTTCTGCGCATTGAGTTCTTCGGCAATCGCGGTAGTCATTTCATAGGCAAGAGAAGGATTAAACGTACTGCCCAAAGCAATCGCCTGCGGAAAAGTAGTAGATCCCTTCTGCAACGAGCCGTGCAAAGACTCGGAAACAGAAAAAACCGGAATACCCAGACGAGTATGCTTCCTCATATAATTCTGCACAGAATTCATGAGTTCCAAGCAATTCGGTCCAGAATAAGGAAAACATTCTATGAATCCGGTACCTTTATCTTTGGACAACATATTCCTTAATCTATTCTTATCGACATGTCCATCTACAAGAATAGAATCACAATGCAGATGACACATCTGGGCAATCTTCTCGTCCATCGTCATTCTGCCAACCAAATCGCGAACTCTCGTCTCTACGGGAAGCGATGAATCCTTGTAAGGCAATTTATTTTGCGCATTCACTACGCCAAAAGATGCCAATAGGAACAAGGCAACAAAAGTTTTTCTAATCATATATTTAAATTAAAAACCTTGCGAGGTTCTTAAATTATCGGTCACCATTTAAAGGTCTTCGAATAGCGGGCCACATTGCCGCAATTGTCTTCGACAACCATTGTACAGGTATGCATTCCTCCCTTTTGAACCCTTGCAGGGTCTATCTGGCACTTCACCAATGTGTTCTTCACCGTTTTATCGAATATAGCATACTGCCCATCGATATAACCATGATAACTTTTAATACCGCTCAAACCATCGGTAATAGAGAACGCGAGTTTACCACGGTTCCACGAAAGTTGATTGACAGGCATGATATGAGGAGGAGTCTTGTCTACCATCAAAGAGTATGTGCCAAGCGACTTGATCTTCGAAACGATGGCATCTTTCTGTATCGTTCGGTTACCAGTCGACACAGGCACATTACCATCCCATTTCGCCATATAATATTTATGGATATCGGCATTCTTATCACGAAGTCTGATTTCCAAATCGGCTGTGCCGCTCATCGGAATTGGAGGATAACTCAACTGATACTTATAGGAAGCACCACTCTGAGAAGGAATAATCTTATATTTAAGGTAGACATTCTCGTGAAGCACGCCAAAAGGGACAACCAATGCCATACCTGGACGGACCACATAATTGGTTTTGTTCCAAGCCAGCAATATGCCCGTCTGAGGAGGAGCTGCAGGAATAGTCTGACGTTTGCCGTGAATGACAAACTTGTATGAAGAACGATTGCCAAACACATCGCAAAGCTGATATTCGAAATGGTAATCACGTTCTTCATTGACAGTGACAAATCCCCTGTCGCCATTATAAGCCGTCAAGAAGCCTAGGGTATTTCCAGGATCGATAAACGATTTCATATAAGCATTATAGGTCCAAGAATAAATCATCTTGGCCTCGGCAGGCGAATAGCGTTTGATATCACTAGAGAATATCTTTTTTCCATCTTGCAGCAAAGTGACGTATCTTACTCCCATACAATACCAAGTCTCGTCAATACGATCGTAGGCTTTCACCGCGATACCAATCTTGCCCCAAGCATTGATGGTATTGCCAAAAGCAAAAATATGTGGGCGGGCAGTACCATTGACAACACCCAAACCTTGTTGTGGAAATATCTGCAAACTGATAGCTTGCGGCTTACGATGATCTTTTATATATGGTTTAAGATAAGGCAAAGGGTCGATATACTCCTTACTGGCCGTTCTGTACATATCTAGATGAAGATGCGGTCCACCCGAGAAACCAGTGTTGCCACTCCATGCCACTTGCTGTCCCGCCTTTACAGGATATTGACCGGGTGAAAGCGTGAAATCAACTTCCCAACTTTGCTTTTTATATTGCACTTTTCGAGCAATGGCAGTTATCTCATCAACAAAGCCATCGAGATGTCTATATATCGATGAAATGCCATGTCCGTAAGCTATATCCAGCATATATCCCGAACCAGCTGTCACTCTGATTCTCGACACATATCCATCGGCCATGGCAAATACCGGCAGACCGATACGATGCTCTGTTTTAATATCTACTCCACTATGGAAATGATTGGAACGTATTTCACCGAAATTACCACTTAATATTAACGGTATGTTAAGAGGGGACACAAATACAGGACGAAAAGGTGATAAATTCGAACTAAAAGCCACCAAAAAGTTTAAATTTATAAGTAAGCAAGATATATAATATTTCATATTGTAATTTCAATCATTAGGCGCTGCAAATATACTGAATATAGCTCAAAAAAAGAGAGGAAAAATGGAATAATGAATTTATTTTTTCCGTATAATTGCAGAACGTTTAACTCAAAATAATAAATATTATGATTATTGGAATTCCTAGTGAAATTAAAAACAACGAGAATCGTGTCGGTATGACCCCGGCAGGTGTCTCAGAATTAGTAAAACATGGTCATACTGTATATCTACAAAAAAATGCTGGCGTAAACAGCGGTTTCCCTGACGAAGAATACACATCAGTAGGTGCGAAGATATTACCAACTATCGAAGATGTATACAAGACAGCCGAAATGATCATCAAAGTAAGAGAGCCTATTGAACCTGAATATAAACTCATCAAAAAAGATCAGCTATTATTCACATACTTCCACTTTGCATCAGACCAACCACTCTACGATGCCATGTTGAAGTCAGGTTCTGTTTGTCTGGCTTACGAAACAGTACAGAAAGCCGACCGTTCTCTTCCTCTTCTCATCCCGATGAGCGAAGTTGCCGGACGTATGGCTGTTCAAGAAGGTGCTCGTTTCTTAGAGAAACCTCAAGGCGGTAAAGGTATATTGCTAGGTGGCGTTCCCGGTGTGAAACCAGCCAAAGTATTGGTATTGGGTGCAGGCCATGTAGGATTTGCTTCTGCTCTTATCGCAGCAGGTATGGGTGCAGAGGTTACTATTACCGATATCAGTCTTCCTCGCCTTCGCGACATCCAGAATGTTCTTCCAAAGAATGTTCGCACTCTCTATTCTACAGAGCATAGTATCCGCAAGGAACTTCCTACAACAGACATGGTTGTCGGTAGTGTATTGATTCCTGGTGCAAAAGCTCCTCACCTCATCACACGTGATATGCTGAAGTTGATGCAGAAGGGTTCTGTTCTCGTAGACGTTGCTATCGATCAGGGCGGTTGCTTCGAAACCTCTCATCCTACAACTCACTCAGAACCAACATACGTTGTCGATGGTATTGTTCATTATGCTGTAGCCAATATTCCTGGTGCTGTAGCTTATACTTCAACAGTAGCATTGACCAATGCAACTATGCCTTACGCCATTGCTTTGGCAGACAAAGGTTGGAAGAAAGCTTGCAAAGACGACGAAGCATTACTCAAAGGCTTGAACGTAGTAGAAGGCAAAACCACATTCAAAGCAGTTGCCGACTTATTCAAGAAACCATATGTAGATCCAACTACATTATTATAATATAGTAGTAAACGCGAAAAAACTAAGAGAGAGATTCTATAGAGAGGAGGAAATC
>DAIUBN010000168.1:0-6168 GCA_036846645.1 Bacteroidaceae bacterium
GTCTATCTTTTCATTCTCTTCTTATAGTAGATGTTGGCCCTATCTATCAGATTTTTGAAGATGCAGAGCATGGTGTCGTCGCTGCTCATTATCAAGCATTCGGGATGAAACTGCACGGCAATGATATTTTGCTTTGGCGATGATTCGATAGCTTCGACAACATGGTCGGGCGAGTAGGCTGTGGCTTTGAATCCCGGTGCAACGTCTTTGATAGCCTGATGGTGAAAACTATTGACCAGGAAGATGCTGTCGGGCAATATCCGAGCCAATTGTGTGTTAGGGAGAACAGATAGTCCATGAGTGCCAATGGTGCTGCTCTCTTTTTGGTCGTGAATAACAGATGACGGGAATTGGGCAGGCAGATCTTGATAAAGAGTACCACCGAAAGCCACATTGATGAGTTGCTCGCCACGACAGATGCCAAGCATAGGCAGCCTCTTCTTGGCAGCCAGTTTGATGATGGTGAGGTCGTACACATCACGAAGAGAATCTACTTTCCCCATTTCGGGTATCGGCTGTTCGCCATAGAAAGATGTGGCCACGTCTTCGCCACCGGTAAGGATGATGCCATCGAGTCTTGAAATCAATTGATAGAGCACTACATTATTTGTTGTCATCGGAATGAGTACAGGTATACCACCTGCTCTGATCACTGCATTGATATAGGTGGTGTGAGCTCCCGAATCTCGATGTGTGCTATGATAAGTCGATATTCCGATGAGTGGTTGATATTTCTGCTTATCGATGCCGATAATGTCATGGTTTACTTTAGAATAGAGCTGTTGCAACTGGTTGACAGTTGTATCTTTCTCGGCGGTTTGCGCATTAACTTGAATGGCAGACAAACAGCAGATAATAGACAAAAATAAATATTTGAAAATGCGATTCATTATACCCCTTTTATAGTATTGCTTGCAAAATTATAAATAAATTCAGAAAGTCTTCAAAATCTATCTTTACTTTTGCAAATCACATTACTTTTGTAATGGATTATATATTTCTGTATGAAGATTCTGATAGTAGAAGATGAAAAAGAACTCTCTGATAGTATAGTTTCTTACTTGAACCAAGGAAATTATCTGTGTGAGCAAGTTTATTCATTTGCCGAAGCAATGGATAAAGTTAGCTTTTATGAGTATGATTGCATCCTTTTGGACTTGATGCTTCCCGGTGGAAATGGTTTGGATGTCTTGAAAAAGGTGAAACAAGTTTCTCCCTCAACAGGAGTCATCATTGTATCTGCAAAGGGAACATTAGATGATAAAGTGACAGGACTTCAAATAGGGGCAGATGATTACTTGGCGAAGCCTTTCCATCTGCCGGAACTGAGCATGCGAGTCTTTGCATTGATACGTCGCCGTAATTTTTCTAGTAATAATACGATTGAGCTAGGTACATTGTCAATCAACCTCTTGAGCAAAGAAGTATCTGTTGGGAACAACTTGCTTGAACTGACAAAAACGGAGTACGAACTATTGCTCTTTTTGGTTGAAAACAAAAAGAGAGTAGTTTCTAAAAGTGCACTCGCCGAACATCTGAGTGGCGATATGGCTGATATGATGGATGATTTCAACTTCATATATGCCCACATTAAAAATCTGAAGGCCAAGCTGGCAGATGCCGGACTTTCTGATTGTATCAAGACGGTTTATGGAACTGGTTATAAATGGATAGAACAATGAAAAGCTTGTTGAATAAGACCTTTTTGCAGTTTGTAGTATGCACGTTAGTCATTCTGTTGCTGGCTACACCTATCTTTTATCTGCTCACAAAGAATTTCTATGCAGAAGACATGATAGATTTGATAGAAGCAATGGAACACAATTCCAAAGTCCCTCATCTGGATTTGGAGAGAGATATTCTCAAAGGATTGATGATTCAGTTCTTTCTTATCTTTATTGTGCTGAGTTGCTCTTTGCTCATCACATTGCGAATCGTTACCCATAAACTATGGCGCCCATTCGATGATACACTTCGAAAAATGGAACAATTCAACTTGGAACAAAATACAGAGCCTCAGTTTTTATCAACCAAGATTAAAGAATTCAATCGTCTGAACAAATCGGTCTCTTTGTTGATTCGGCGTGACAGGCAAAGCTATCGAATGCAAAAAGAATTCACAGAAAATGCCTCTCACGAACTGCAGACCCCGCTGGCTATTGCTCAGAGCAAACTCGATTTGCTACTTCAAGAGAATCTGACCGAGGCACAATCTGAGATAGTGAACGAACTGTATAAAGCATGTACTCGGATGAGCCGATTGAATAAGAACTTGCTTCTTCTTGCAAGAATAGAAAATTCGCAGTTTGCCGATATGACCAGGATTAATCTCTGCAATTTCGTAGAAAAACAGATGCCTGTATTTGATAGTCTGCGCAGTTCGGAATCTTCTATTACATTGATCAAGTTGAGTACCGATATTTATATTACAGCCAACGAAGTGTTGTTGGAAAGCATGCTCAACAATCTGGTAGTGAATGCTATCCGTCATTCTAAAGCCAATCATGAAATTGCGATAACCATTACAGAAGATTCGCTGATCGTGATGAATAGATCGGATGGTAAAGCTTTAGATAAAGATATGCTGTTCCGGCGTTTCCAGTTCACCGATGATAAACGACGAGGAAATGGACTGGGATTGTCTATCGTAAAGGCCATTTGTGATTTTCATAGATGGATGATTCATTATGACTTTATAGATGAATGCCATTCTTTCACCGTAGAATTTAATAAACGTTGAGAAGTTGATTTGGTGATGATTTCTTAGTTCGAAAACCTTAATCTTCAAAATCTCTACAAAATCGGGCTATAATTTTGCAAACAAAAAGTAGAAATGAAACGTTTGCAATTATTGACCATCCTCTTTTGTTTATTATGTACGAACAACTTGCTCTATGCACAGCATAGAAGTTTTTCTTTCTATTTGGAGAATGCATACAATAATAGTCCGCTCATCCAAGAGAGAAAGAACCAGATGCAGATTTCGAAAGACGAATTGGAGCGACTGAAAGCTCAATACACCCGTTCTCGTCTCGAAATGAATGGCGATTATCTGTTTGTTCCTATCATTAATTGTGATAACGGAAAAACCTCCTTTTCGTTGGATTCGCCCAATGCGACCAATTATTATGGATACGATACCGGCGTGACGAGTGGTGAGCTTAGAGCCGGATTGACATGGACCAAACCCCTGCTTGGCCATGCATCTTACAGGGTAGCGCAACAGAAAGAAAATATCAATAGAGATTTGTATCAGAACCAAATACAAATGGAAAGGCACGAACTGAATCGTGCTGTGACCGAACAATATCTGCTTTGTCAGTCAGACCGCTTAGGACTGACAATGACAGACAGCATAGCCTGCCTCCTTCAGAAGCAAAAAGGTATTCTCGAAAAACTGGTTCGTCTCGCTATTGTGAAGCAGAGCGATCTTCATCTATTGGATATAGAATTGAGAAACAATGCTCAGACGTCCTCTTCTTTCCGACAATCTTATTGGAATCATCTGCTGGATTTGAATCTGCTTTGTGGTATTTCTGATACCACATACGTAGAACTCGACCCCGTCAACCTGAAGATGTTGTCACCTGTTTCTTCTTCTCGCTTTTTAGAACCCTATATGCTTGATAGTCTGAGCTTGAAAGCCGATAATCAACTATTCAATCTGCAATATCGTCCGCAATTGAATCTTTTTGTAGATGGAGGATTGCGTACTTCGCAGTTTAAAAATTGCTATCAGCACTTTGGTATGAGTGCCGGCATCTCTTTCTCGTGGCTGATATCAGATGGCAAACAGCGAAAGGCAAAATATCGTCAGATGCAAACGATGCTGAATACCAATGAGATATACCGCCAACGTAAACAATTAGAGATACTCCAGAAGCAGAGTGCTTGTTGCAAGCAATTGGCAGAACAGGATATGCAACTCTCGGATATTCGCAAACAACTTACAGATTACGACAAGTTGTTGTACGACTATCAAAAAGAAATGATGGCAGGTCAGCGTTCTGTATTGGACTATTTCACGGTATTGAAAAATTATATCCAGCAAAAGAAAGAATATGACTCTCTGCTTATCAATAGAGAACTCATCATCAATGCTTCTAATTATTGGAATTGGTAATAATAATGTTAAAGAACTATATGAAAATTAGAATTTTGCTTTTGGCACTTCTTCTCACAGGATGTCAAATGAAAAAGACGGATAATTTGGATAGCAAAGCTACACCAAGAACGAATGTGTCTATTACTCATATCGAACAGGGCAGCATTTCTTCTTCTATTGTACTATCGGCAACCACTGTTTATCAACGCAAGACGACATTGTCTGCTCCTATATCTTCTTTTATAGTCCGTGCAATGGTGTTTCCCGGAGAAGTGGTCAAGCGCGGTCGAACACTATTCTTGCTCGAAAGTAAGGAAAGCAAAGCACTTGGCAGCGCTAGCGGGTTGGAGAATATTGCAGTCAAAGCCAGTTGCAGCGGGTTAGTGACTGATGTGATGCAGCAGACGGGTACTTATATACCCGAAGGAACTCCGCTCTGTGTGATTGCCGATCTCTCTAGTATGGTGTTCGAACTGAATGTGCCTTATGAGCAGCAGAAAAATGTGCGTAGCGGTTCGAACTGTCAGATTGTATTGCCTGATGAAACGAAATTATCTGCCCGACTCGAAAGGCCGTTATTGTCTGTAGATAGTCAGAGCCAGACACAGAATTATGTGGCTAAATGTGGCAAACATCCATTTTTGCCCGAAGGATTGGTGGTGAAGGCCTCTGTCAGTACCCATATAGCGGGAGGAAACCATCAAATATTGCCGAAAGCGGCTGTGCAAAGTGATGAAACAATGACAGATTTTTGGGTAATGACGATTGGGGCGAACTCTATTGCTCATAAAATATCTGTTACAGTAGGCAGTTCTAATTCGAAAGAGATAGAAATTTTGAGTCCGAGGTTTTCTCCATCCGAGAGAATTGTTTGTGATGGTGGTTATGGTCTTACTGATGGTTCATTTGTTAAAGTTGTGAAGCCATGAATGTTATACAAAAGAAGTGCATGCATCAGTTGTATGCCAAACCTATACTCTTTGTCAGTATTCTTTTGTTGTTGGGCGGTATTTTCAGCTACACCCACATGCAGAAAAATCTGTTTCCAGAGGTAGAGTTCCCTAGAATCACGCTTATTGCCGATGTCGGTCAGCAACCCATAGACCGAATGATGATAACGGTGACGAAGCCTCTCGAAAGTGCGGTCAAGAAGGTTCCGGGCGTATCAGTAGTCAGGAGCAGTACGAGTAGGGGAAGCTGCGTTGTAGAAGTCTATTTCAATTGGGGGCTCGATATATATGCCAAGAAAGCAGAGTTGGAGAGTAGAGTGAATGAAATCAAGAACTTCTTGCCTGCTGGAACCGTTATTTCTGCCGAAGTAATGAACCAGTCACTCTTTCCTGTTTATGGCTATACATTGAAAAGCAAGACTCATAGTCGTATCGAAATGCGCGATGTGGGCAATCTGGTAGTCCGACCACTCTTCTCGCAAGTCAAAGGCATCAGCAATGTGGTAGTGCGTGGTGGTAAAGCCAAGGAGTTTGTAGTTATTCCCAACGCTATAAAGATGTCGGCTTTGGGTTTGACACTGGCCCAACTGAAATCGGCTTTCGAACATACCAATTTTGTGCTTGGCAATGGCAATGTGGCAGATTACAAACGGCTCTATTTGACGTTGACCGATGCCCGTATCAACGATTTGAATGAATTGAAGCAGACGATAATACGTAATGATGGAAAGCGTATTGTACGACTGGCAGATATTGCTGATGTACAGGTACAGGAGCAACAGGAATTCTTGAAAATCAATGCCGATGGCGACGATGCAGTCTTGATAGATTTGGTGAAACAGCCGGGAGTCAATCTGATAGAGTTCGCTCAAAATGTACAACAGAAAGCCGATGAAGTGCGCAAGGCATTGCCGGCGGGCTACGAACTCAGTACATATTATAATCAGAGTGCATTCGTAGGAGATAGTGTGAACAGTGTTATCCATACGATTATAGAGGGATTGCTTCTTGCCATTGTAGTTATCGTCTTGTTCTTACGCTCTTGGAGAGCCAGTACTATTGTGATGTTGACTATTCCGGTCACGCTTGCCTTTAGTATTATATTGGTCTATC
>DAIUBN010000169.1:0-6149 GCA_036846645.1 Bacteroidaceae bacterium
CGAAACCCTTTAGGGGTTTACACGCTTTCCAGGCGTGCCTCTTCAACCACTCGAGCACCTTTCCGGATATTGGTTGATAAAATGCATTGAGGCCTTTCGGCTTATTGCGGATGCAAATTTATTGCTTTTTCCTCTTCATATAGGAATAACTGCCGCCTATTTAATATTCTTTAAGAGTTAGCCGATTCCTGACTCACAGAAATGCTTTACCTTTATTTATTATTATCTATAAAAGAAGAAAACATGAGACATCTATTATGGTCAGTATTTATCACTCTATCAGTGACGTCTATACCCACAACATCATTTGCCACAACTCAAAAGGACAGTATACCATCTCCTGCCAAAATAGAAATGAAAATAACTCAGCAACCCGAGCAATGCGAAGAAATCAATAGAATAGTGAACTATCGCTTTTCTCATCCCGATATCTCGCGGGCTTTCGATGGTTGCCGAATTGCTTTCATATCTGATACTCACTATAAGAGTCTGTTTGATGAGAAAGGTTTACCTTGGCTCACCAAGTTATTACGACAGCAGAAGCCAGATATCTTATTGATGGGAGGTGACTATCAAGAAGGATGTCAGTATGTAGAAGAATTGTTCGACTCTATCAGCGCAGTGAAACCGAAGCTCGGTATTTATGGTGTGCTGGGAAATAATGACTATGAGCGTTGCACCGAGGATATCCGACAATCGATGAAAGCACATGGCATGCATCTGATGGAACAGAAATGCGATACCATCCGCCTGAAAGGCAAACGTATTATTTTGGCAGGAATCGAGAATTCGACGACTAGAGATGCTGCAATCCTCAAACGAATTAGTCACTGCCCTACTCTATCGTTGCATCCCAAAGATTTCGTCATTCTGCTGACCCATACTCCCGACTATGCCGAAGACCATGCTACAACCAATGCCGATTTAGTTCTTGCGGGACATACTCATGGTGGACAAGTATTATTTATGGGACACGCGCCTAAAGTTCCGTCCAAATATGGTGAGCGTTTTCTCACCGGACTGAAATATACATCGCAAGGCACTCCTATTATTATTACTAATGGTATAGGTACCTCTTCTTTGCCCATCAGGACAGGTGCGCCGGCAGAGATTGTTATCATCACACTGCATAGCAGTAATAAGACGAAATAGGCCACTCGCCAATAGCAATACAAAAAGAAAGGGATTCACCCCATAACAGGATGAATCCCTTCGTATTTAGAATCTAGATAATGTGCTTATCTATTAAGCTTGTTCGATAGCAGCTTGTGCAGCAGCCAAACGAGCGATAGGAACACGGAATGGACTACAGCTTACATAGTCGAGACCTACTTTATTGCAGAACTTAACAGATGAAGGCTCACCACCATGCTCGCCGCAGATACCGCAACGCAAGTCGGGACGCTGAGCACGACCTTTCTTGGTAGCCATCTCCAGCAACTGGCCAACACCATTCTGATCGAGAACCTGGAATGGATCGACTTTCAAAATCTTCTGTTCCAGATATACCGGCAAGAATGAAGCGATATCATCACGAGAATAACCGAAGGTCATCTGTGTCAAGTCGTTGGTACCAAATGAGAAGAACTCTGCTTTCGAAGCGATTCTATCTGCTGTAAGAGCAGCACGAGGAACTTCGATCATTGTACCTACCTTATAGTCGATACGATCGCCCATTTCTGCAAATACCTTCTCTGCCTCAGCACGAATGATATCTTCTTGAGCAGCGAACTCATAGACGATACCGGTGAGCGGAACCATGATTTCCGGAATAGCCTCAACGCCTTCTTTCTTCAACTCGAGAGCCGCAGAAAGGATAGCACGTGTCTGCATTTCAGTAATTTCAGGATATGTATTGCCTAGGCGGCAACCACGGTGTCCCAACATTGGGTTGTGCTCGCAAAGCGATTCAACACGCTGCTGGATATATTCGAGAGTTACGCCCATGGCATCTGCCATTTCTTGCTGTCCCTTCAAATCGTGAGGAACAAACTCATGCAATGGAGGATCGAGCAAACGAACTGTTACAGGATAACCTGCCATCACTTTAAAGATACCCTTGAAGTCTTCTTTCTGATAAGGAAGAATCTTACTCAATGCCTTACGACGACCTTCTGCATCTTCTGACAGAATCATTTCGCGCATAGCTTTGATTTTCTCACCTTCGAAGAACATGTGCTCTGTACGGCAAAGACCGATACCAACAGCACCAAACTTACGAGCTACCGCTGCATCATGAGGAGTATCGGCATTGGCACCCACTTTCAATCTAGCATATTTGTCAGCCAAAGTCATCAGTTCGGCAAAATCGCCCGAAATATCTGTAGGTTTGGTATCAACTTTACCTTCGTAAACTTCACCGGTACTACCATTCAAAGAGATAAAATCACCTTCTTTAAATAGTTTGCCATCTACTTCTAATGTACGAGCTCTATAGTCTATATTCAAAGCGCCGGCACCCGAAACACAGCACTTACCCATACCACGGGCAACAACAGCAGCGTGAGATGTCATACCGCCACGAGCAGTAAGAATACCTTCGGCAGCCGACATACCAGCCAAGTCTTCGGGAGATGTTTCGATACGTACCATAATAACATGCTTCTTCTCTTCGTGCCATTTGGCAGCATCATCAGCGAAGAAAACTATCTGACCGGTAGCAGCACCAGGAGATGCAGGCAAACCGCGAGTCAACACCTTAGCCGAACGCAATGCATCTTTATCGAAGATAGGATGAAGAAGTTCGTTGAGTTTATTAGGTTCGCAACGTTCGATAGCTGTTTTCTCATCAATCATACCCTGATGCAACAAGTCCATAGCAATTTTGACCATAGCAGCACCGGTACGTTTACCGTTACGAGTCTGCAAGAACCATAGTTTGCCTTCCTGAACCGTGAACTCCATATCCTGCATATCGCGATAATGTTGTTCCAGTTTAGTTTGTAGAGCATCCAATTCTTTGAATATCTCTGGCATTGACTCTTCCATTGAAGGATATTTAGAAACACGCTCTTCCTCGCTGACACCAGCAAGCTTAGCCCATCTCTTAGAACCTTCGATAGAAATCTGTTGAGGAGTACGAATACCTGCAACAACGTCCTCGCCCTGAGCATTGATAAGATACTCACCGTTGAAAAGATCTTCACCGGTAGCAGCATCACGAGAGAAGCAAACACCTGTAGCAGATGTGCCACCCATATTACCAAATACCATAGCCATTACGCTGACAGCTGTACCCCATTCGTCTGGAATACCTTCCATCTTACGATAAAGGATAGCGCGTTCATTCATCCAAGAATTGAACACGGCACAGATTGCACCCCAAAGTTGATCAAATACATTTGTCGGGAAGCCTTTACCGGTCTGTTTGAGCACAGCAGCTTTGAACTTCGTAACAAGTTGTCTGAGTTCATCAACATTAAGTTCATTGTCCAACTTGATGCCACGTTGAGCCTTTACTTCTTCAATAATAGCTTCAAATGGATCTACATCTTCTTTAGAAGTAGGTTTCATTCCTAAAACGACATCGCCATACATCTGTACGAAACGGCGATAAGAATCCCACGCAAAACGAGGATTCTGAGTTTTCTTAGCCAATCCTTCTACAACTTCGTCATTCAAACCCAAGTTGAGAATAGTATCCATCATACCTGGCATTGAAGCACGAGCACCAGAACGGACTGAAACCAATAGTGGATTTGTCGGGTCGCCAAACTTCGAACGCATCAAAGTCTCAACTTCTGCAATGGCCTTCTCTACGTCGGCCTTAAGCAATCCAACAATAGCTTCTTCTCCTTTTTCATAGTATTCCATGCAAACGTCTGTTGTGATGGTGAAGCCTGGAGGAACCGGGACACCAATTAAATTCATTTCAGCAAGGTTTGCACCTTTGCCACCTAGCAGATTGCGCATATCAGCTTTACCCTCTGCCTTACCGTTACCAAACGTGTAAATTCTCTTTTTATCCATAAATGTAGGTTACTTTAATAAGGTTGTTTGTAATTTCTATTTTGCAAATCTAATTAAATTCTGCTTATTTCAAATAAAAATGGTAAAGATTTTTTGAGTTTTTTTACTTAGTGATTGCTCATGCAACAAATTTATATCATGAACAACGTTTTTCTCCGATTTTTTACCTATTTTTGTAGCCGAATTATTAAAATGCCGTAGAAGTGGTTAGAAAGAAAAAGGAGCTTCCGCTACTGGAAGCGATAGAAATAACAGGTGTTGCAGCCGAAGGAAAAGCATTGGCGAGAGTAAATGATATGGTAGTCTTTGTACCATACGTAGTTCCGGGTGATATTGTCGATTTGCAACTGACAAGAAAGAAGAACAAATATGCAGAAGCCAAAGCTGTGCGTTTCATTAAATACTCAGATGTTAGGGCTGTTCCGTTCTGTTCTCATTTCGGAATTTGTGGTGGATGCAAATGGCAACAGCTGCCCTATGAGGAGCAACTCAAGTACAAGCAACAACAAGTGGTAGACAATCTGACTCGTATCGGCAAAGTAGAATTGCCGGAGATATCTCCTATCCTTGGTTCGGAACGTACACAGTTTTATCGCAACAAGCTGGAGTATACCTTTTCTAATAAACGCTGGCTCACGGCAGACGAATTGAAAAGCGATGAGGTGTTTGAACAACGCAATGCGCTAGGCTTTCATATTCCTGGTTCGTTCGACAAAGTGCTCGATATCGATAAGTGCTGGTTGCAGGACGATATTTCCAACCGCATCCGCAATTCGGTAAGACAATATGCCATCGATCATCAAATAGAGTTCTTCGACTTAAGGGCCCAGAGTGGATTGCTTCGAAATATTATCATCCGTACAGCTTCTACCGGCGAATTGATGGTGATTGTTGTAGCACAGGTAGCCCAACCCGAACAGAAAGAGCAGCTTCATAGCGTGCTTCAGTACATCGGTGACACTTTCCCCGAAATCACTTCATTAATATATGTCATCAACAACAAGTGTAATGATACGATAGCCGACCTCACTCCGGTAGTATTCAAAGGCAAAGACCATATTATTGAGGAGATGGAAGGTCTGCATTTCAAAGTGGGTCCCAAATCTTTCTATCAGACAAACTCGGAGCAGGCATACAATCTATATAAGGTGGTACGCAACTTCGCTCAGCTCACTGGTAAAGAACTGGTTTACGACCTTTATACCGGCACCGGCACCATTGCCAACTTCGTTTCGCGTCAGTCGCGCCAAGTGATTGGTATCGAATATATCGACGAAGCAATCGAAGACGCCAAAGTCAATGCAGAGCTCAACAAGCTGGACAATACCCTGTTCTTTGCAGGCGATATGAAAGATATTCTCACTCAAGATTTCATTAATCAGTATGGCAAGCCCGACGTAGTCATTACCGACCCACCTCGTGCCGGCATGCATCCCGATGTCATTGACACCATCATGTTTGCCCAGCCGGAGAGAATAGTCTATGTGAGTTGCAATCCTACCACTCAGGCTCGCGACTTGCAACTGCTCGACAGTAAATATAAGGTAATGGCAGTACAGCCTGTCGATATGTTTCCTCATACCCAGCATGTAGAAAATGTTGTATTATTGCAGCTGCGCCACAACGACTAACTTAAGAACAATTTTTAATTCAAACTACAAAGATGGATAACTTCAAAGGCTTAGGCCACCACACAGAATACAAAAGCGATTATGCTCCTGAAGTATTGGAGACTTTCGATAACAAACATCAAGGAAATGATTATTGGGTACGTTTCAACTGCCCCGAATTTACCAGCCTCTGCCCTATCACCGGACAGCCCGACTTCGCTGAGATTCGCATCAGTTATATACCTAATATTAAGATGGTAGAAAGCAAGAGTCTGAAACTCTATCTCTTCAGTTTCCGCAACCATGGTGCATTCCACGAAGATTGTGTCAACATCATTATGAAAGATCTCATCAAACTGATGGAACCCAAATATATAGAGGTGACAGGGCTCTTCACTCCCCGCGGGGGCATATCCATTTATCCTTACGCCAACTACGGACAACCAGGAACGAAGTTCGAGAAAATGGCAGAAGAGAGATTAGCTCATAGAGAGTAATTCTTTTCTTATTGCAAGTTGCCGAAGCTATATGTACCTCTTCTAACCATCTTGCCATCTTTATCGGTTTCGA
>DAIUBN010000170.1:0-6074 GCA_036846645.1 Bacteroidaceae bacterium
CATTGATGTCACCGATGATTTGGAATACTTTCATGTTCAAGTTCTTCAAATTGGCTTCCAATATGCCTTCTGCGTTAAGAACTAACATGTTGCTCGATTTCCCGAGAGTCAGCTTGATATCGATGTCGTTGTACATCCCTTTTCTCTTCGATGTCTCTTTTTGAATTAGAAACAGCGTATCACCTCTCTGTTCCATCGTTATCATGTTGGTAGGGTAGGAGATTTGAGATTGTGCATTATCTTTTGCCGGTTCGATAGTGATATCAGAGTTCCGGCAGAGGTTCATAGAAACCTTGATGTACTTGTAGTCTTTGATGGCCGTTGTGACCATTTCTGCCTTGGTGGTCTGCTCTTGTCCGTAGTCTTTGTAATAGACAATTGTTCCTAGGCTGAATATGAAGCAGGCGATAAACATTCCAATCACCCAATATGTGGTCTTTTTCATTGTTATTTGTTTTTTGTTTTGTTCTGTTGTTCAATATACTTATCGTACATATCGACTATCCTTGCCATTGGGATATCCAAAGTGTAGAGCTGCTGGAAGAAATCGTTTACCTCTTGAGTCAGAAAGTTCTCTTTTCTCATTCTGGTAATCATCTTCACAGCTCCTGCGGCAACGAAGAATCCGATGCCACGTTTGTTGAAGATGATTTCTTGCTGTTGCAGATAATCGTAGGTCCTCATCACCGTGTTGGGATTGACTTCGACTAGTGCCGCATAGTCTCTCACCGAGATGACTCGTTCTTCTTCTTTGAATCGCCCCGAAAGTATTTCATCGCAGATGCGGTCGGCAATTTGAAGATATATGGGTCGTGTTTCTTTGAAATCCATATTAATTCCTTTCTTCGTTATAAACGGTCTATAATTTCAACTTCTTTAAACCGATAGTAGGCTACAATCCAGTTGAAAGCTGTGATGGTGGCCAATATGGCTCTTCCAAATGTTTCTCCTGTATTGATGCTGATGCCGTTTTCCATAAATTCTTTTACGAATAGGGCGTCACCTAAAAGGAATAGGGCACCTCCGATGAAACAAATGATAGTTGTTTTGAGGAGGGCATGACGTGGAAAGAAGCTGCTTCCCAATACGTAGAACGACTGGGTACAGAAATAACTGAATAACATTAAGGGGAGAGGACTTTTATTCTCTTTAGTCAACTGGGTGATAATATCCTTTCCTAATACAGCGATATTGAGATTGTATTCTTGATAAACCAAGGAGAAAATCAATACTCTGATACAGTCGGCAAGGTAGAACAGTAAAACGTATACAGCAGCGAATAGCACTATATGAGTAATCCATTTGGCAAACCAATATTCGAAAGGCGAAGCCGGTGTGGTGAGGGCAGCGGTTCGACTAGCTTTTGTTCTTAGCTCTTCCATCATCAGCGATGCCGAATAGATACCGAATAACATTCCTAGAATGGCAAAGGTGATAGTAATACTGTCCCATGTCGGGTCGACTGCAGTAGCCGAAAGTTTGAGTACGATGGCCTCTTTATAGTTGTTGTAGCTGATGATACACAAAATGAAAAGTGAAACAGCAAACATTACAGCAAGCCGCATGATGATTTGCTTTTTGTTTTCTACAATCTGTTTGCACCAGATTTGGATAAATCTGGGAAGTGAGAAGAAATTATTAGCAGTTGTCATTTGTCGCTCCTTTCTGCCTCAATTGTGGCGTTCTTTTGTTGTTGGTCGAAACACATTCTTATTTTCTCGGGTTCGGATAATGTTGCATTGAAAAGCAATTCGAGGTTCAGCTCGGTATCTTCATGATAAGTGTTGGGCGAAACGAGGTAATTGCCTTTCATCGACGGCATCGAGTAGATGGTATCTTCCGGCACCTTTTGATCGTTGCTTTCACTGAAGCAGATGTTGTCTGTTATTTCGTTTACCGATTTGTTCAGCAGAATCCGACTCTTGTCCATAATAAGAATATGGTCGAGCACTTTATCGACATCTCTCACTTGGTGAGTAGATATCACTATGGTGTGTTCGTCGTCCATTCCGGCAGCAATGAATTTGCGGAACTGACTTTTTCCCGGGATGTCTAGTCCGTTGGTGGGCTCATCCATTAATAATATAGAGGTATGAGTGGCAAGAGCGAAACTCATGAACACCTTTTTCTTTTGTCCCATTGACAACTCGCCGAGGTTTTGGTCTATCTCCATATCGAAGCAATGCAGATAGGTTACCATATCTTCTTTGCTGAAACGTGGATAGAATACACTGTTCAGCTCAATATAACTTACTAGCGATACCCTCGGCAGTTCGAACTCTTCGGGTACGAGGAATATTTCTCGTTGAGTCGCCGGTAGTCTGCGGCGAACATTGGCGCCTAGATATTCTACACTTCCACTTTTGGGAGTGAGCAGTCCGCTCATCAGGTAGAGCAAAGTAGATTTTCCTGCTCCGTTCTTTCCTAATAGCCCATAGATGTTTCCTTTCTCCAATGTCATGGAAAAATCATCTAATAGTAGTCCTTTCTTTCTACTATAGCCAAACTTAATGTTCTTTACTTCAATCATATATCTTAGTATTTATGTGTATTAGTAAATTAGTGCACTACAAATATAAAATAGAATTGCAATACGTTGTTATTATGGATCGAATTAATTAAGATTTATTAAGGTTTTAAGGACCGTCGTATGCATTGCAATATCTCATTACAAGGGTTATGGAATATTGCTGATGTTTCATCTCTGAAAGCTATACCATACTATATATGTTAGAAAAAACTATCATTATCAGAAATATAGCAAGTTTTTTTGTATTTTTGCAGCATTATGAGAGTAATAGATTCAATAAAGAACAGTAGCAGTCCTGTATTCTCGTTCGAACTGCTTCCCCCTCCCAAGGGTAAAGGGATTGATTCGCTCTATAAAAGCATTGATTTGCTCAGAGAGTTCGATCCGAAGTATATCAATATTACCACTCATCATAGTGAGTATATCTTTAGAGATTTAGGTAACGGCACTTTCGAGCGGAAGACACTTCGACGTCGCCCTGGCACGGTGGCAGTAGCTGCCGCTATTCAGAATAAATATGGTATCTCTGTTGTTCCACATATTCTTTGCAGCGGTTTTACTCCCGAGGAAACGGAGTATGTGCTGATTGATTTGCAGTTTTTGGGCATTACCAATTTGTTGTTGCTTCGTGGTGATAAACAGAAAGGAGCAATTCCCACTGCCGGATGCTACGAACATGCCACTGACTTGGAGACACAAATCAATAATTTCAACGATGGCGTTTTTGTCGATGGTTCATTGATGGAAATTAGAGAGACTCCTTTTGCGTATGGTGTAGCTTGCTATCCAGAGAAGCATGAAGAGGCTCCCAATATCGATGAAGATATTCAGTGGTTGAAAAAGAAAGTAGAACTTGGAGCCCAGTATGCTGTCACTCAGCTTTTCTATGATAATGCCAAATACTTTGAGTTTATAGAGAAAGTACGTGCTGCCGGTATCGATATCCCTATTATCCCAGGATTGAAGCCGATGAAAAAACTTTCGCAACTGACTGTGATACCTCGAACTTTCAAGGTTGACTTGCCTGAAATGTTGGCTCATGAAGTGGGTAAGTGCAAAACCGATGAGGAGGTTGAGAAGGTAGGTACTGAGTGGTGTATCAATCAATGCAAAGAGTTGATTAAGTTTGGTGTACCTGGTTTGCATTTCTATGCTTTGGGCGCTGCCAAGAGTGTTCGAGAAGTTGCCAAAAATATCTTTTGATATCAACTTTAAGAACGCTGTTTAGATATTTATTTAGAAATACTTGCAGGAAAGCTAAAATTTAGCGAATATTGTATTCTTATTAATTAAGGAGTCACAAAAAGCAGATGCTGTTTAAAGATATTATAGGACAAGAAGATATTAAAGCCCGGCTTATAGAGGAAACGAAAGCTGGAAGAATATCGCATGCCCAATTGTTTTGTGGTGCTCCGGGTATTGGCAAGTTGCCTTTGGCTATTGCATACGCTCGTTATCTGCTTTGTCAACATCCTGGCGACGATGATTCTTGTGGTACTTGTCATTCTTGTGCCATGTTTAATAAATTGGCCCATCCCGATTTGCATTTTGTTTTTCCAGTAATCAAAAAGGCTTTTTGTGATGATTATCTGAAAGAATGGCGTCAATGCGTGTCCAAAAATCCTTATTTCTCTTTTGACGACTGGTTGGATTATCTTGATGCGAAGAATGCGCAACCTATTATCTATTCTCAAGAGAGTGATGTTCTCATCAAAAGGCTAAGTTTGAAATCTTTTGAAGGAGGATATAAGGTGACTATTATCTGGCTACCCGAAAAGATGAATGATGAGGCTTCTAACAAGTTGCTTAAATTAATCGAGGAACCGCCTCTCAAAACAGTATTTTTACTGGTATCTGACGAACCGAAAAAGATATTGCCTACTATACTGAGCCGCACGCAGCAGGTCGTGATTCATCGGGTAGAGCAAACAGCGATCAGTTCGATGTTGAAATCTCGTTATATGATGTCTTCTGATGAGGCCGACCGTATTGCCCATCTTTCTAATGGTAATGTGACGGCGGCATTGAAACAGGCAGCATCTAACGAAACTGGTGATTCTGATGAGTTTTTCAATCTGTTTGTCAGTCTGATGCGACTTTCGTATCAACGAAAGGTCAGAGAGATGAAGCAATGGAGCGAACAGCTGGCCGCCGCAGGAAGAGAACGCCAGAAACGTTTTCTCGAATATTCGCTTAAAATGATTAGAGAGAGCTTTATCTACAATTTGCATCAGCCCGAAATGAACTATATGACTTCTTCCGAAGAGCAGTTTGTATCGCGCTTTTCGCCTTTTGTGAACGAAAGAAATGTGAGGGGTATTGCCACGGAGCTTGACAACGCCCTCAATGATATATCAAGAAACGTAAACAGCAAGATTGTCTTCTTTGACTTTTCATTGAAGATGATTATGCTGCTCAAACAATAATATCTGAAGATAAGATGAAAAGATTTGTATTACATAATGGTAGTGGCGGTTTTTGTTGCAAAAGCTGTGCTCGACAAGATAAACAGTTGAACACTTATGACTGGCTGGCAGATGTGCCGGGCAATGCCGATGAGTGCGATCTGATTGAAGTTCAATTTAAGAACACTCGGAAGGAGTATTATCACAACAGTAACAAGATACCTTTGGCAAAAGGTGATGTGGTTGCTGTAGAAGCTACTCCCGGTCATGATATCGGAACAGTGACATTGACAGGTAGATTGGTGCCACTCCAAATGAGAAAATGCAACTATAAGACTCCTGTTACAGAGTTGAAACGGGTTTATCGTAAGGTGAAACCTGTTGATATGGACAAATATAATGAGGCAAAAGGGCGTGAACATTCTACAATGATTCGTTCTCGTCAGATTGCACTCAGCTTGGGACTGAAAATGAAGATTGGCGATGTGGAGTATCAGGGCGATGGCAACAAAGCGATATTCTACTATATTGCTGATGAACGTGTCGATTTCCGTCAACTCATCAAAGTATTGGCCGAAGTGTTCAGAGTTCGTATTGAGATGAAACAGATTGGTGCCCGTCAGGAAGCTGGCCGTATTGGTGGTATCGGTCCGTGCGGCCGTCCGCTCTGTTGTGCCAGTTGGATGACAAGCTTTATTTCTGTGTCGACCAATGCCGCGAGAATACAAGATATCTCTCTCAATCCACAGAAACTGGCAGGGCAATGTGCCAAACTCAAATGCTGTCTCAACTATGAGGTCGATTGCTATGTTGAGGCTCAGCGCCGACTCCCGTCTCGCGAAATAGAACTGGTAACAAAAGACAATACTTATTATTTCTTCAAGGCAGATATTTTATCGAATACCATATCTTATTCTACAGATAAAGCGATGCCTGTTAATATTGTGAATATCAGTGGTCGTCGTGCGTTCGAAGTTTACGAGTTGAACAAACGAGGTGTGAAACCCGATAATTTGTTAGAGTCGGAACACGTAGAACGCAATGTACGTCCTGCCGATTTGGTTGAACAGGAGAGTTTGACTCGTTTCGATAATAGGAAGAACGATAATCGCAAGAAGAAAAATAATAAGCAGCGTCCT
>DAIUBN010000171.1:0-6024 GCA_036846645.1 Bacteroidaceae bacterium
AGGGTGAACTCTATCGTTATGACTTGAATACAAAAGCGGCTGCCTGCGTCAATGCTTTTCATGGCAATTCGGTGAAGACAATGACGCTCGACCGCGACAACCGTTTGCTGGCTGGTACCGATGATGGTTTGCATATCTTCGACGGGAAGACCGATCGATATGTACGTCATGATTCTCGAAGCGTTTCGTCGCTTGCCGGTGATATCGTTTGGGGACTTTTTACCGATGCTGCCCGTCATATTTGGGTGGGTACCGATAATGGTATTTCTATTGCTTCCAATTCGACGGGCGAACGTTCTATCCCAATTTCTCAGATAACAGGGGTAGGTAACGGAAATCAGTTTTACGCCATCTATCGTGATGCTAAAGCCAGATTGTGGCTAGGCGGCTCGAACGGATTGATACAGACCGGAGCCCAACTGGGAAGCACGGCTTCTTCGATATGGTACAGAGTAGGTAATGCTGCTTTTCCGCTGCGCCACAATCATGTGCGCTGCATCTATCAAGATAGAGAGAAGAAGCTTTGGTTGGCTACAGATGGTGGTATCATGCAATACGACGAAGGCAGTAGGCAATGGAAACACTATAATCTGGTAGATCGTACTCATGCTTTCAATGCCAACTGGGCTTACGATATTGTTGAAGATAGGAGAGGCAGACTTTGGGTAGCGACTTGTCTGGGTGGTATATTGGTGGTGGACAAACACAAGCTGGAACAAAGTGCCACTCTGTGCGAAGCGGATTATAGCTTGAACAAGGGCAACGGACTTGCCGGAATGTATATCGGCCAGATAGCTGCCGATGGCAACGGCTCTATGTGGGCTTTGCTCTATAATAGTATCGGCATTCAGAAAATAGATATGCAGAGCATGAAGGTGCAGAATGTTGATGCACTGAAAGATGACCATATCGGACAGACCAGTAGATTGCTGGCAGATAGTAAGGGTTGCATCTGGGTGGCGTATCCAAAAGGTGTGGTGAAGTTCTCGAATGGCGGGCGAGAGATGATGCGATGGCCGCTCAAATCGAGCTCTGATTGCCAGATTCTGTCGATGACTGAGGTGAAGAACGAAATATGGATCAGTTCTACCGACGGAATATGGATTGTGAATAAAGATACCGGTAAGATAGAACAGCGGGGTAGTGACAGCATCGACTATACATCTATATGGTATAGCACTGCCGACAACCTTATCTATATGGGCTATCGGGATGGTGTTGCTCTGACAACGCCCGAAAACTTTCAGAAAGGTGCCTATAACGGCAGGTTGCTACTGACTGCTATCTATGTGAACGGAACATTGATGACGGCGCAGCATGACAAGAGCATACGCTATCAGCCTTCGCTAAGATTCAGCCATGACGAGAATCATATTGTATTCTGTTTCTCGGATCTCTCTTATTCGCAAAGCGAGAAAAACAAATATGCTTTCATGCTGCAAGGTGTGGATAAAGATTGGAACATCCTGTCATCGGGAAGCAATCAAATCACCTTCAACAATCTGAAGGCAGGCGACTATCGGCTATTGGTGAAACCTGTGGGCAGCGATGAACAAGTAGCAGGTATGCTCGAACTACCTTTTACAGTACTTCCGCCTTGGTATCTCACCTGGTGGGCCAAGACACTCTATACCTTGATGGTGATGGCACTGCTGGCGTGGATATTCAATTTCTACAGGGTGAAGAATAAACTTCATATTGAACGTATTGAAAAGAAACAGATAGCAGAGCAGGCCCGACTGAAGATGGACTTCTTTGCCAATATCTCTCACGACTTTAAAACACCGCTCAGCATGATTATTGCACCAGTGAGCCGACTTCTGCTTGAAACGAAAAACGAGAGCATGAAGAAGCAACTGGAGACGGTGGAACGTAATGCCATGAAGCTGAATGCGATGACGCAACAGATACTCGATTTCGACAGGATAGAAACTCATACCAACTCGGCACTGGTGTTGAGCAAGGTAGACTATGTAGCCTTTGCCCGTAAGATATTCGAGGGCTTTGTGCAAGACAATTTCAAAGAGAAACAGCAGAGCGGCGAGTTTCGCTCGACGAAAGACTCCTGCTATCTGGACATTGATATCTTCAAGATGGAGTCGGTCTTATCTAATATATTAGGTAATGCCTCGAAGTACACCCCGAAGGGTGGAATGATTAATATGGAGATGAAAGAAGCAGACGGCCAGCTGCTGACAATTATTAGTGATAATGGTATCGGTATTCCTCAAAAAGACTTGCCTTATGTGTTGCAGCGCTTCTTCCAATCTTCCAAAACAGAGGGAAAGAAGCAAGGTACGGGCATCGGATTGTATCTGGCACGCACTTATCTGGTTCAACATGGCGGAAAGTTGCAAATAGATTCGGTAGAAGGTAGTGGCACTACTGTCACCCTATCGCTGCCATGTATTAAGCAAGATGTTCAAGAGGTGCTTCAACCGTCGGACGACGCTTCGAAGCCAACGGTGCTGATTGTAGATGACGACAGCGAAATGAACAGCTTTATAGTAGATGTACTCTCGGCTTCTTTCCGTTGCGAAATCGCTTCGGATGGTAAAGCAGGGTGGGAGAAAGCACAAACCATACAGCCCGATCTGATTATTACCGATGTGATGATGCCAGAGATGAATGGTTTCGAGATGTGTCGACAAATCAGGAAGTACATTCCTACTTCGCTCACCCCCATTATCATGCTCACCGGAAAGAACGATAAACAGACAGAATTGGAAAGTATACAACTCGATATCGATGCCTTTCTGCCTAAGCCTTTTGATGCCAATGTACTCTTGCTCCGTGCCCGGCAGCTCGTTTCGAAACACGAAAAACATGAGACGAAAGAACGCATAGAAACATTGTCTACTCCGAAAGAAATTCAAGCTGTGTCCGACGATGAAAAGTTCTTGCAAGAGATAACGGCCATGATAGAAGACCGTATCAGTGACTATGACCTTAATGTCAATTCGCTCTGCCAGCAGTATGGCATCAGTAGCAAACAGGCCTATCGTAAACTCAAGCAGCTCACTGGTCAGACCCCGGTAGAATATATCAAATCTATCAGAATGAAGAAAGCCGCCATGCTACTAGGTCAACATAAATTCAATATTGCCGAAGTGATGTACATGGTGGGCTTCTCCAATTCTTCTTATTTCTCGAAATGCTTTCAGAATGAGTTTGGAAAGACACCGAGACAGTTTATCGAAACATAATGGGATATTAGGTGAACCGAATTATTTACGTTGTCCTACATTATGAATCCTTAATGTTCTGAGTTGTGGATTACATTCTATTACTACAATTCTCTATTTGGTCAACGCCGGCCCATTTGAGCCATTTCCGCCAATTAGCAACTCCCCAGACACATTTGTGCAACTCACAATTATATTTTGATGTCCAATACCCGCAGAGATGTTGAAAAGAAGCACCGCCATTTACTTGTTTGAGCTCTTCTTCAGATAGAGTTTGTCTTTCTTGTTTTTTTTGATCTAAATTATTTGTTTCCATGATTATTGAATTTAAATAATTAATAATTATGATTATAACAATTGTTTCCTTTACAATCTTTTATTTGTACAAAAATATAAAGAATTAATTAATAAACAAGTGTTTTTTAAAAAATAACATTTTATGTAGAAAGACGAAATATACTGCCTTGCCGCCATATTATAATATCATTTGAATCAGATCTATTCAATAACTATTCATGTAAATCATCTTCACACTCCTTGATATTTGCTCTTTCATAGTAGTTGTCAAATCAATCGTATTAGGTGGCTGGAACTTATATCGACTAATAAAACTGCTTGCACTACTTGAACTTCACCGAAGATAGGCTGCGTCTCGGCAATAAAAATAAATTTCGTTCCTCATTTATTTTGTATTGCCCTCTACTTGCACTATCTTTATCCCCCGAAAAGCAAATCTTATGAAGTTATTGAAAGTTAACCTACTACTCCTCTTATTGGTTTTTTTCTATGCCAATGATGTCTCAGAAGGTCGATCTAGAGACTTCTCTACAGCGACTTGATTCTGTAGTGGCAGTTCGTGATGTCTATATTCAGCGGCATCAGCAAGAAATAGAGAAGTTGAAGAAGACATTGGAGACAACTACTTTTGTCAACGATAAATATGGATTATGCAAACAGCTGTATGACAATTATCAAAAGTTCGATCCTGATTCGGCTATGGTGTATGCCAAACGTTGTATGGAACTCTCTCTACTTACTCAACGCAAAGATGAATATATTCAGTCGCAATTGGATATCCTTTCTCTTTTAATTTACCGAGGTATCTATATTTCTGCTAGAAACTTGATAACTAAATGCGGTTCGATCGACAAAATGCCGCAACAACTTCAAGCCAAATTTGCAATAGCTATTATGGATTATTATATGAGACTTCATGGCGCCGGACTTGGGGATGAAGATGATCCGATGAACAATAATCTCAAACTATGTTGGAATACATATCAGAAGTATGTACCTCGAAATATTTGGCAATACGATTTCTATGAGAGTTCTTTGTTGCATTCCAATATTATTCCTCGGATGCTCGTCCGACTTCGCAATATACCTCAACCATCTTTTCAAGCTGCCATGATTCAGGTGGCTATAGCGAGTCAGTATAAACTCCAAGGTAATGATAAATTGTATTATTATTATCTGATTCAGTCTGCTATCAACGATATTTCGATGGCGAATCATGAAGCGCAGTCGATGCTTTATCTCATAGAATCACCATATATCAGAAACAACTATAAAAGAGCTTATAATTATGGTATGGTTTGTAGTGAGAACGCTATGGCTTATAAAGATATGCGCCGAAGTCTCGATGTTGTTAAGGCCCACACAAGGATAACAGAGACTTTTAAGAATGCCTTGGAACGTAGAGCTACTTTTATGATTGTCGTTATCACCATGCTTATTCTTTCATTGGCCATTATCATTGCACTTCTATGGCTAATATTGAAGAAGCGGAAAAAGGAAAAAATCATGCTTGTTCAACTCCAAGAGATGAATACTAAGTTGCATCAATCTGTCTATGAAGAGAAACAAGTTCAGGGAGTGATTTCGGAGAACAATAAACGTTTACAGACCGAATTGAAGTATAGAAACGACAATTTCGTTCATACTTATATGATGGTGTCGCAGTATATTGCCGACGTTCAGAAGTTTAAAAAGAGTGTTTGCAACCTTATTATTGCTGGAAAAGTAGAGAAAGCAAAGCATACATTAGGATCTACTACTGATACAGAAGAGTATCTGCAAAGTTTCTATAAACAGTTTGATAAGGCCTATCTTTCTACTCATCCCGATTTTGTAGAACGTTTCAATAAGTTTTTGAAACCCGATAAACAAATGTCTGCACCATCTGACGATAGTCTGACTCCCGAATTGAGAATCTATGCTTTGGTGAGCCTTGGTATCACAGACAGTGTGAGGATAGCAGAGTTTTTGCATTATTCGCCACAGACTATTTATAATTATCGTCTTAAGGTCCGTCACAACGCTTGTATTCCCGAAAAGGATTTCTCTGATACGGTATCCAGAATGTATTATCAATAATACAAATCGGGGGAGTATCTTACTGCATCGATATTCCCCCGAAGGTACTATTACCTATCAATATAGTTAATAGAACACATGATTTCTTTATTATTTTTTGCTGTATAACTGTAGCTTGGCAACCAAATCGCCAAACATCAGACGTGTGTCCAGCCTGGTATAGACACGGATGATTCGACCCGTCGGGTTGGGTTGATAGGCTCCGTTCTTATCTATGAGAGGGCAGGCAACAGGTGTCCAATGACTACTGCTCGGATCTGCTTCGAAACCACTTTGCAATGATGTGAGCAGTACCAATGGACTATCTCCTAAAATATAGACTTCTCCCATTGCCAGTCCGAAACCTTCACAGTTCTTCATTACTTTATCAATAGCGTCGCTAAGCAATGCTCCTATTTTGCCACAGGGCTTGATATAGGCATGCATCTCGTCGCTGCTATACAGACACTGACGATAAGCGTCG
>DAIUBN010000172.1:0-5988 GCA_036846645.1 Bacteroidaceae bacterium
TCTAAGGAAAGTAGTCTTTCCTGTGCCCGCCTTCCCCGTAAGAAAGAGATGCGTACCCGTATTCTCTATAAATTGCCAAGCAAGACTCAGCTCTGGATTTTTTTCCATATTGAATTAAATTCAAGTTTAGGAGTGCAAAGGTAAAAGAAAATTTATAGACTAAAAAATATATTATTAACTTTGCTTCAAAATCATAAAGTAAATAGAATTATGTCCGATTTCCGTCTCAAAGTATTTCAATGTGTTGCCAAGAACCTGAGTTTCACTAAGGCTTCGCAGGAACTGTTTATCAGTCAGCCGGCGATAACGAAACATATTCATGAGTTGGAATCTAACTATGGAGCACAGCTCTTTGAGCGAAAAGGAAATAGAATAACACTTACTGATGCGGGCAGACTGCTGTTGAATCATTGCGAGCAGATTCTTGACGAATACAAAAAGCTAGACTACGAGATGAACCTACTGCACAATGATTTTGTAGGCGAACTACGATTGGGTGCCAGCACAACCATTGCCCAATATGTGCTTCCTCCTATCCTCGCCCAGTACATTAAACGCTACCCAAAAGTGAAACTCTCATTGCTCAATGGCAATTCACGTGATATTGAAGAAGCTCTGCAAGAGCATCGCATCGATTTGGGATTGGTAGAAGGAACAAACCGACTGCCTAATCTGAAATATTCTAAGTTTTTAGATGATGAGCTAGTCGCTGTTATCCCATCCGATAGCAGACTTACAGATAAGGAAGAGATGACACCGCAAGAATTGAAAAACATCCCATTAGTACTGAGGGAATATGGTTCGGGAACACTGGATGTTATCGAACAAGCATTGTCTCGGCATCATATCAGATTGGGCGATCTACATATATTAATGTACCTCGGCAGTACCGAAAGCATCAAACTATTTCTTCAAAACGCAGATTGTATGGGCATCGTATCTATCCGTTCGATACAAAACGAACTGAAAGAAGGCAAGCTGCAAGTGATTGAAATAGAAGGCATGAGAATGATGCGCGACTTCGACTTCGTTCAATTACAAGGCATTGAAGGCGGACTGGCACAACAATTCATTACATACGCCCAACAATAATCGAGACATATAGATAACTTTTGGTTATCGGTTATCAATAAATACAATTGGCATAGACCAATTGTATGCATTACCTTTGCACCCGAAATAAACAAAAAGTTATAATTCAATGATTAGCGAAAAGAAAGGTAATGTTTGTCACGGCGTATTGCTTATTGCGCTGTTTTCGTTTTCGGCCTGCTATATAGCAAGCTTCGATTGGGTGAAGAGCCTCTCGCTCAGTCCACTCATCGTGGGTATCATCCTCGGTATGCTTTATGCCAATAGTCTGCGCAATTTTATACCCGACACATGGGTGCCCGGTATCAAGTTTTGTTCGAAACAGATACTTCGCACCGGTATCGTGCTCTATGGTTTCAGACTTACCTTTCAGCAGGTGATGGATATCGGACTCCCCGCTATCCTTATCGACTGTATCGTTATTTCTTGTACCCTTCTTATTGGCTATCTTGCCGGCAAAATGCTCAAGATGGATAGCGACACCGCATTGATGACATCAACAGGTAGTGCTATCTGCGGAGCAGCAGCTGTACTCGGTGCCGAACCGGTAGTGAAGTGCGAACCGCACAAAACTGCTATCGCAGTATCTACTGTAGTCATCTTCGGAACTCTATCCATGTTTCTTTATCCTATATTGTATAGGGCAGGCATCTTCGACCTCACTCCACAGCAGATGGCTATCTATACGGGCAGTACTCTTCACGAAGTGGCACACGTGGTAGGTGCCGGCAACGCGATGGATCCCAACGGAGCACTCCATCTGGCCGATCAAGCCACTATCACAAAAATGATTCGAGTAATGATGCTCGCTCCGGTTCTTATCATCATGAGTTTCGTACTAGCCAAGACTCGTAGAAAAGATGATAGCCGCAACAACGGAAAGAGCCGCATCACCATACCTTGGTTTGCTTTCGGATTTATCGCCATTATCGGACTCAATTCCATACTCGGCACATTTGTCCCCACAGAAGTTCTCTCGGCAACACGTGCCGGAATCAACGGATTGGACAACTTTCTGCTCACCATGGCAATGACCGCTCTCGGTACAGAAACAAGTATAGAGAAGTTCAAACAAGCAGGAGCCAAACCGTTCTATTTGGCAGGTATCATCTATTTATGGTTGCTAGGAGGCGGATATTTACTAGCCAAGTATCTTGCGCCGATGATATAAATATCGAAGGCGGACGATTCATGTATCGCAAGCCATCAATTCAATAAGAGGCAAAACTCAATTCAAATCGGAGACGAGTTGTTTGAGTTTCGTCTCTTTTATTTTTAGATTGTATTCGAAATTGATAAGCCGGGCAGAAGATTGTGCAAAGCTTTCTTGTGCCTGATGCACTTCGAGCGACGTAGTCTGTCCCAGACGCAAGCGTTGCAGACAAATTTCCATATTTTCGGAAGCCATGCGGTTGTTATCTCGTTCTATCTGTAACATCTTCTGCTGATTTTCAAAATCATCGTATGCGCTGAGCAATTCCTTGGTTATCTGAAGACGGGTATTATCGAGATTGTATTGAGCGATGAGTTGTTCCGTCCTCGCCACAGCAATCTTACGTTTCGACTCGCCCGCAGTATACAGTGGAATAGACAGCGTACCGCCTATCTCGGGACCGAAAGTACGATTGGACTTTGTTCCGCCTTGCGAATAATGACTGAGAGCAACACTATATCCCCCTTGGAGATTGAATGTAGGTCTATACCATCGCTCAGCCTCTTTGATGACCAACTTAGATACATCAATCTGCTTTTGTAAAGCCAGAAGAGAGGCGTTGGACGATTCAATTTTCAGCAGCATATCGTTCTTATCGGGAACAGCAGAAGCAGGGATAGATTCTGAGACTTCTATTGGAGTAGAAATATCCTGACCGAGTAGAAAATTCAGATTCTTTTTCGTCTCACTGATAGCATACTGTTGCGAGATAGAATCTTCTTTGGCTACATTCAAGTCGATATTGGCTTGCAGCAATTCGGTCTTCGCCAATGTTCCGGCATTAAAGCCCGTACGGGCTATCAGCACACGCTGTTTGTTGTAGCCTATCACTTTGAGGATAGTTTCCAGCTGCTGTTTCTGGCATACGATATCATAATAAGCAGCTACTACATTATATATAGTTTGCAGCACCTGTTCATTGAATTGCAATTCACCCAGTGCCTGCAACTGAGCCAACTTATTCTTTGTTGCATACATTCTACCACCATCGAACAATGTCCACGACATTTCCACTCCAGCACCAACAGAAGTGACTAGTTGAGAAGAATAGTTGTTGACCGTACCCGACGATAGTTTCTGATGCACATTATTATAGCCCACACTTCCACTTCCATTCAAACCTACCGTAGGCAACATGCCGGCATTACCGGGCGTATTGTTGATCTTGCTGATATCAGCCTCGCTCCGCATTACCTTGATATCAAAGTTCTTCTTCATTGCCATATCTATGGCATTGTTGATGGTGAGCACATTCTGCGCACCAGCCATAACCGAAAAGAAGAATATAGTAAGTAGAACTATCTTTTTCATTGTTTATATTTGTTTTTACTCGAAAATACCATATAGATAACAGGAATGACGACTAATGTGAGTAATAGCGAGAAGAGTAGTCCACCCACAACAACAGTTCCCAGTGGTGCACGACTTTGTGAACTCGAGCCTAAAGCCAATGCTATAGGCAGACACCCGAAGAAGGTGGCCAGCGAAGTCATCAATATAGGGCGGAAACGGGCTGAAGCCGCTTCGAAAGCTGCCACTCTACGATTCATACCCAGTTTACGTTTCTGATTGGCAAACTCGACTATCAAGATACCATTCTTCGTCACGATACCGATGAGCATAATCATACCTATCTCGGAAAAGATATTGATAGTCTGCCCGCATATCCAGAGCGAAAGCATTGCACCGGCAATAGCCATCGGCACAGTGAGCATGATGATAAAGGGATCACGAAAACTCTCGAACTGTGCGGCAAGAATCAGATAGATGAGCAGTAAAGCCAACACAAGTGCGAATGAAATGTTAGAACTACTCTCGGCAAGGTCGCGGGATGAACCCGACAAATCGGTATTGAATGATTCGTCGAGCAATTTTTTGGCAATACGTTGCATCTCTTGAATGCCTTCGCCCAATGTTTTGCCCTTCGCCATATCGGCAGATACAGTAGCAGATTTATACCTATTATAATGGTATAAAATAGGTGGATTGCTTTCCTCTTTCGTCTTCACTAAATTGTCTAGCTGAACCATCTCTCCCGATGCCGCTTTCACATAAAGCGAAGAGAGATCGGCAGGCTTGTCGCGCTCTTCTTTCGGTATCTGGCCAATCACATAATATTGTTTGTTATTGCGCAAAAAGTAAGCATATCGGCTTCCACTATAAGCCAGACTGATAGCTTGCGATATTTCTTTCACATCTATACCCATGGTGTTGGCTTTCAGACGATCTACCGTGATATTGATTTCAGGCTTATTGAATTTCAGATTCACATCCGACGTTCTGAACACATGACTCTTCTGAACCTCATCCATAAACTTCGGAAGTACCTTACGCAACTTCTCGAAATCGAGATTCTGAATGACAAACTGCACTGGCAGTCCCCTCGATGTGAATGTAGCAATAGTCGGTTCCTGACTGGCGATAACCTTTCCGTCGGGGATAGAAGCATATATCTTAGACAACTTGTCTACAATCTTATCTTGCGAAAGATGACGTTCGCCCGGCTGTTTCAAGAACGTAGTGACATTGCCCGTATTGGCACTCGAATTGCCGCCACCGCCATAACGTGCCATCACATCTTGCACTCCGGGAATAGAATCGGCATTGATTTGCGCTATCTTATTAATGAGTTGCTGATTGTACAGATATTCAGTGCCTTCGGGAGCCGTGATATTCGTTCGAATATAACTATGGTCTTCCATTGGAGCCAGTTCTGACTTCAACGTGCGCGACATTGAGAAAATTAATATCACACAGAAACCAATGATAGCAAAGGCAATCCATTTATTGACCAGAAAGAAACTCAATATCTTACGATAGCCATTTTCCATGCCTTCGAAGAAAGGTTCAGTCTTAACATAAAACTTGGAATGATGCGAAGCAGAACCACCCAAAAAGACATTCAAAACAGGTGTCAACGTCAGTGAGACGACAGCCGAAATAAGTACTGCCGAAGCCACTACAATACCGAACTCACGGAATAGTCTACCCGTAAAGCCTTGCAAGAATATCACCGGAACGAAAACGATGGCCAACGTCAACGAAGTAGAGACCACGGCAAAGAATATCTCACGAGTACCCTCGAACGCTGATTTCCATTTGTCCATGCCCTGCTCTATCCGCTTAAAGATATTCTCGGTCACCACGATACCATCATCAACAACCAGTCCCGTAGCCAATACAATGCCCAACAATGTAAGTACATTAATAGAAAATCCGAAGATGTACATCACAAAGAAAGTACCTATGAGCGAGACAGGTATATCGAGTAACGGACGAAGGGCAATGATCCAGTTGCGGAAGAATAAAAAGATGATAACGACAACAAGAAGAATAGCGATACCCAATGTTTCGAGCACATCTTTTACAGATTGCTGCACAAAGATAGATTTATCGCGAGCAACGGTCAGTTCCATACCCGCAGGCATCGTTTTTTTGATTTGCGAAAGTCGTTTATAGAATTCTTGAGCAATCTGGATATCGTTGGCACCAGGCAGAGGAATAAGATTAATCATCACACCCGGAGAACCATCGATAATAGCACCCGACTCATCATTCTGAGCACCTAGTGAAGCTTCACCGATATCTCGCAGTCTCACCACCTGACTGTCATTCTGCTTAATGATGAGATTGTTGAATTCATCTTCTGTAGTGAGCCGACAACGTGTTTTAAGCAATAATTC
>DAIUBN010000173.1:0-5963 GCA_036846645.1 Bacteroidaceae bacterium
GTATTATCGAACGGTTTGAGCGCATCAAAGAATGCCCCTGCTTCGATGTGATAACAGAGATGAGGATGCTGAGATGAATTGAATATCCAAAGGGAGTGGTCTTTATTCCTTCTCTTCAGGACGTGATGCTTTGGTGAACAGATGTTTGGGCATCAAGATAGGATAGGCAAACCAGTAGCGGTACATGAGACTGACAACGTAATAGATGATGAAAGCTGTGATGAAACCGGCAATGGCATCTATCAAGTAGTGGGCTTGGATAAATACCGTGGCACCAACGAGAAGTATGTAGAAAGGTAGCATACAACCGAAGAGTTTCTTGCTGCCTCGCCAGGCAAATATCATGAGGATGGTAGAGATACCAACGTGACTGCTGGGGAAAGCGGCTGTGGGCCTTTCGCCTACGGCCTGCGAACCTTCTACCAAATCGTGAAATAGTCCATGTTGATATTCCGGACCAGGCATGAGCTGCTGATGGAAGTTGAAGTAGTCGCCGATATGAGGAAAGATGCCTTTGGCTACATGATCCATACCGATTGCTGGATAGTAGAATTGCGGTCCGGCAACGGGAACAAAGATGTAGATAAGGTAATAAATGAAGAACGACGTGACGACTACAAAGGAATATTTTTCGAAATGTTCGTATTTTCTGAAGAAATAGAACAAAGCTACGGCAAATATCATGGGATAGTATGAGAAGTATCCCAAATTGAATGCTTCGCTGAGCCAGTTGTATTTGAATGTTTCGCAAAATAGCAATGCGGGCTGGCATCCGAAAAATTGTTGGTCGAAGCCGGCAAATACATAATCCAGATTGGGAAGGAACCTGTTGAACTCGAAGGTATCGGGATACCAATAGGAGAGCAAGCTCATTTGGAAAGCGATGCGGATGAATGCGATATACTTGAAAGGAAAACGTTTGAAGAGGTAGATCATAAACAGTGTGATGATAAGAATCATCAACCGCTGGTCGAGCATGGCAATAGGATGATTCATTCGTGGAAATAGGTACAGAATGAGAATAGAGGTAAGCAGATTGTATATCAATGCTACCTTCTCTACGGCAAACAAACCATTTTTGTTTTCTACCTTATTGAATAAATCAATTTTTACAGCCATCCTTCTTTCTTATACCATGCTATCGTTTCGGCAACACCTCGCTCCAAGTTGTAATCGGGCTCGTATCCCAATTCTTTTTCAGTAGGTGTTATATCACATCGCCAGTTGCGTTGCTTCATGATCTTGTATTTATCCGAATTGAACGTTGAACTTTTATGCGACATTGTTGCAATCATTTCAGCCAGCAAAGATACAACTTTTAAAACAATTAAAGGACATTTTATATGAATAACAAACGGATTGCCCATCTCTTTTTGTATCAAGTCGGAGAAATGGCGACTAGGATATACTCCACCATCGGAGACGAAGTAGGCGCGTCGGGTAATCTTCTTGTCGATGCAAAGAAAGATGGTCTTCACCACATCCTTTACGTAGACGAAAGTGAGGTCTTGATGTTTGTAGCCTACGGCAAAGTCGAAATGCTGTTTGATGCTTTTAGCCATCAGAAAGTAGTCTTTCTCTCGCGGGCCATATACTCCGGTGGGACGGATAAAGACGTATGGAAAGTCGCTGATACTCTGAAGATACCTTTCGGATTTGCGCTTGCTGAGTCCGTAGGCGGTATTGGGTTCCATCTCGTCGTCTTCTTTTATCGGCTCGTAGTTGGCTTCATGGATAGCTCCGAAGATGCTCAATGTGCTGATATAGATGAACTGGCTTGGTAGCATGTCGTGCAGTCGAAGTGTGTCTGCCAATAATTTGGTCTGTCCGAAGTTTACTTTGTTGAAATCGCTCTTGTCGACACATTTGGTGACACCGGCACAATGAACGACGATATCAAACTTACCAAATTGTTGTTTATGCTCGACAAGTGCTTTAGACAGAGCAGTAGCATTAGAAAAGTCGGCTGTAAAGAAATGAATGCGCGGATCTTGCAGATAGCGTTTGCTGCTTGTTGCTCTTACTCCTGCCCATACTTCGAAATTTCTGCTGAGTGCTTCTTCTACGATAAAACTGCCAATGAAGCCACTTGCTCCGGTGATTAATATAGATGCCATTATGGTATTATTCTAATTCTTTGTTTAATGTTTCTTCTTGTTGTTCTTCTTTAGGCTCCACATGAATGCTGACGTAGGTATTGTTGCCGAACAATTCTTTCAGCTTGTCTTCGATAGCAGTAGCAGCATCGTGGGCTTCTTCGAGAGAGATATGTCCATCCATCAGCACATGCAAGTCGATGGCATAATTGTTACCAATCTGACGAGTCCGCAAGTCATGAGGTTCGCTCACTCCGGGGAAGGAAGCGGTAGCATCTAGAATTTTCTTTTCCACTTCTTCGGGGAGAGAACGTTCGAGCAACTGCCCCATACACGGTTTGAGTAGCGACAGAGATACCTTGATAATAAGGAAGCTGACAACTACTGCTGCGATAGGATCGAGCACTCTCCACTGTTCGCCCAGCAATATGGCGCCACCGATACCGATAGCAGTTCCGATAGACGAAAGCGCATCGCTGCGATGATGCCAGGCGTTGGCAATCACCGAAGGCGAATTGTATTTGTTGCCTGCTATTTTGGTGTATTGATAGAGTAGCTCTTTGGACACAATGGAGATGATGGCCGCCCAGAATGCGATAGTACCGGGAGCTTTGAGTTTTACTCCGGAAATAGCATCGTAAATCTCCCGACATCCATTGTAGAGGATGCCGAATCCTACAAATAGTAGTAGCAGTCCGATAATGGCAGTAGCCAATGTCTCATACTTTCCATGTCCGAAGTCGTGCCCTTCGTCCCTTGGTTTATTAGAGATATGAACGAAGACCATAACGATGATATCGGTGACGAAATCGGATAACGAATGTACGGCATCGGCAAGCATAGCGGCACTATGCCCCACTATTCCTGCAAAGAATTTGAAAGTGAGCAACAGCAGATTGACAACACTGCCAATCAGTGTAACCTCGAAAATCTTTCTTTCGCGGAGGCTATTTTCATTCTTCATTGTTATTAATCTAAAAAAGCAAAGGCAAATATACACTTTAATATTGAATTTCTGAGATTAAATTGCTTACTTTGTAATAAATCTCAATATAAATCCTAATTATTATGGCAAAGAATACAGAGAAAAAAGCCGGTAAACGGATGACAAAACAAGATATGAAAGACATCTTGTTGGAGTATTTTCATGAAAATCCTTCCAAGAGTTTCACAACAAGACATTTATTTGCCCAATTGCGATTCAATACGCATCCGATGAAAATGCTGTGTATGGATATCTTATCGGAACTGTCGGCCGATGATTACCTCACACAGATTGATAAAGGAGTGTATCGATTGAACGACCATGGAATAGAGATGACTGGTATCTTCCAACGCAAAAGCAACGGAAAGAATATGTTTATTCCCGATGGTGGCGGAGAACCCATTTTTGTAGCCGAACGTAATTCGGCTCATGCGATGAACAATGATAAAGTGAAAATTACGTTCTTTGCTAAACGTAAGAATCATATCGCCGAAGGAGAAGTAATCGAAATTCTGGAGCGCGCTCAAGATACTTTTGTGGGAACTCTCGAAGTGACAAAGCAATATGCTTTCTTGCTCACCGAGAACCGTACGCTTGCCAACGATATTTTTATTCCGAAAGACAAGTTGAAAGGTGGACAGACTGGTGATAAAGCGGTGGTAAAGATTGTTGAATGGCCCGATAAGGCGAAGAATCCTATTGGTGCAGTTGTCGACGTTCTTGGTAAAGCCGGAGAGAATACAACCGAGATGCATGCTATTCTTGCCGAATACGGATTGCCGTATGTCTATCCCGAATCAGTAGAAAAGGCTGCAGATAATATACCAGCCGAAATACCAGCCGATGAGATTGCACATCGCGAAGATTTTCGTGGTGTCACTACTTTTACTATCGACCCGAAAGATGCAAAGGACTTTGATGATGCTCTTTCTGTAAGAAAAATCAAGGATGGACTTTGGGAAATCGGCGTTCATATTGCCGATGTGACTCATTATTATAAAGAAGGTAGCATTATCGATAAGGAAGCAGTGAAAAGAGCTACGTCGGTGTATCTGGTAGATCGTACCGTTCCGATGCTTCCCGAGAGACTTTGCAACTTTATCTGTTCTTTGCGCCCCAACGAGGAGAAACTCACTTTCTCTGTGATCTTCGAGATTACCGACAAGGGCGAAATTAAGAAATCGCATATTGCTCATACCGTTATCAAGAGTGACCGTCGTTTCACTTACGAAGAAGTTCAGCAGATTATCGAAACTGGCGAGGGTGAGTATAAAGAAGAAATCTTCGCTGCCGACAATATTGCCAAACTGATACGTAAGAAACGTTTCGAACAGGGTGCCATCTCTTTCGAACGTTGGGAAATGAAGTTCGATATCGACGAGACAGGCAAACCAATCGGTATATATATTAAGGAGTCGAAAGATGCCAACAAACTGGTAGAGGAATTTATGCTGCTTGCCAACCGTTATGTGGCAGAGTCTATTGGTAAAGTGCCTCACAATAAGAAGCCGAAGGTATTTCCTTATCGTATCCACGATACCCCCGACCCTGTGAAACTCGAAAATCTGTCGCAGTTCATCTCACGCTTCGGTTACAAAGTTCGTACTGTGGGTTCAAAACAAGATATTGCTAAATCTATCAATGGCTTGCTCGATGAAGTACATGGCAAGAAAGAAGAAAATCTAATCGAGACCATATCGGTTCGTGCTATGCAAAAAGCCCGTTACTCGGTTCACAACATCGGTCACTATGGATTGGCATTCGATTATTACACTCACTTCACTTCGCCTATCCGTCGTTATCCCGACCAGATGGTTCATCGGCTGCTCACCAAATATATGGCAGGTGGTCGTAGCGTTTCGGAACAGAAGTACGAAGATCTTTGCGAGCACAGTTCGGACATGGAGCAAGTAGCTGCCAATGCCGAAAGAGCTTCTATCAAATATAAGGAAGTAGAATATATGGGCGAGCGTCTCGGCAATGTCTACGAAGGAGTAATATCCGGCGTTACCGAATGGGGCGTCTATGTAGAAATCAATGAGAACAAGTGCGAAGGAATGATTCCAATTCGTGACCTCGACGATGACTACTATGAATTTGATGAGAAGAACTACTGCATCCGCGGTCGTCGTCATCATAAAGTTTACAGTCTGGGCGATCCTATCACTATCAAGGTTGCTCGTGCCAACTTGGAGAAGAAGCAACTCGACTTTGCTTTGATGAAAGATGATAAGGGCGAAGCCATGCATACCGAATCTCCTCATCGCAGTGGTGGCAAGGGTTGGAAAGACAATGATAAGAAGGATAAGAAAAAGAGACCCGAGAAACGTAATAAAGATAGAAAAAGAAAATAAATGAGAACGGTCATTATCAAAGCACGTGGGGAGATGGAAGACATCATCTTGCGTGCTTCGGTCTGCTACGTAGGCATTACCGATTTAGAGAACAATCCATACGTTGTTCCTATGAACTTCGGATACCAGGATGGTGTACTTTACCTTCATTCTGGCCCGACAGGCAGTAATATCGATATGCTGAAAGTGAATAATAATGTATGCATCACCTTCTCTGAAGGCACAGAATTGGTGTATCAGAGCGTGCAGTTAGGTTGCAGCTATCGTGTCAAGTCTCAAAGTGTGATATGTCGAGGCAAAGTATCTTTTGTCGACGATATGGACGAGAAGCGAGAAGCACTCGGCATCTTGATGAAGCATTACACCGATTATCCGGTGAAATATTCCGATCCGGCAGTTCGAAACGTCTGTATTTGGAAGATTCCAGTAGATAGTATGACAGGCAGAGCATACGCAGTAGAATAGACCATTTAGTTCTTTTCATAAAATATTAGCGCCGCATCATCCTTCGATAATGTGGCGCTAGAT
>DAIUBN010000174.1:0-5950 GCA_036846645.1 Bacteroidaceae bacterium
ACGTACTCTAGCTGTAAGATAAGATGATACGGAAGAATCGATATTACCGGTGAGACCGTAGCTACCACGAAGTTTCAATACATTAATCCATTTGATATTTTTCATGAAAGCCTCATTCTGCAAGTTCCAACTGGCACCAACAGACCACAATGGGCGGCCTCTGAATTTAGGATCGGTCCCAAACAAATCGGTCTTATCAACACGATATGAGAAAGAAGCGCTATAACGATGGTCGTAAGTATAGTCGGCAGTGAAGTACAACGAATAGAAACGGTGTAGCACATCACTTGTATAGAAATTATTACCTATTCTATATCCTATTGGAGATAATACAGAGTTGATATCACAATGCCGCAATTTATAAGCATCGTATAGATTGGTCAGAGCAGTGTTGTTGGTCTGTGTCTGATCATCGTAGCCCACTGTCTCACTAGAATTGCCACGGCTCTTGGTCTGGCGATATTCGAAACCGAAGACAGCCTCAACAGCATGCTTATCGGCAAAAGTTTTATCGAAATTGGCCTGAGTACGGAAAGTATAGTTAGCACCTTCATACGTATCTGTATCAAGCAAACCTCCGTCGGGCATATAATGTTTCTTCTGATAAGTATAGAGATTGTACAGATGGCGAATATCGTATGATTTTGCCTCATAGTATCCTTCAGATTTGCTGTAGCTATCTTCATACTGGAACTGTGCACTCAGATTAAGTTCGGGAATAGGTCGAACATTGAGATGGATGAATGGACGCAACAGAGTAGAGCGTGACGTATTGAAATTGTAGTTAATATCATCTTGAAGTACAAATTCTTCTGACTTAAAACCGTATGACGCATCTGCCAAGTTGGGTTCGTCGAGTGCAACACCAGCTTTCAATGTGGCAGGCGTGCCGTCTTCGTTCCACATTGACTGATAACAATGAAAAGAATTCATGCCACGAAAGCCAAACTTATCCAATCTATTCTTCGAGCGTCCACTTTCTACATAAAGTCCGAAAGACATGTCCATCCATTTGGCTACATTGAGTATGCCTTCATAGTTGAGTCTAAGTGTTCTGGTATATTCGTCAGGACGGGAATTATTGTCTGTCTTATAATTCAAGCTGATACTCGAATTAAGATACTTTCCCTTGGTGCGAAGAGCCAGATTGTATTGCTGCGTCACATCATTGCGAAGCAACAAGTCGCGCCACTCTTTACGAAAATCATTCTTACTCCATTTTTCTTTGGTTGCATTGTATACTGCATCGGATACCGTACCCAAGTAATGATTCATCATCAGTTGGAAGAAAGGGGAATAATCTCTACCATATCTACTATATTCATCTTGCAGACCTTGCATTGCAGAAGCATCCTTCTTGATATAATCGAAATTGTACTCATTGAGTTCCATCTCCTCGGCTGCATTACACCAATTCATATTATCATAGTTCGGCTTGTTGGCTATCGTCAAGTCGGCATTGAAGTCGACAGCAAGTTTTTCTGTCTGCGCCTTCTTTGTCACGACAACAATCACGCCGTTAGAAGCTCTTGCACCATAAATAGCAGCAGCCGAAGCATCTTTCAAAACGGTGATACTTTCTATCTCGTAAGGGTTGATAGTCTCGATAGAACCAGAAATAGGCAGACCATTAACAACAACCAATGGATTGGTACTTGCACTCAGAGAGCCCGCACCACGAATGGTGATACCATTGGTCACACCATTATCATATTTTACCAAACCTGGGACTTTACCTTCCAAGTTGGAAGTGATATCACCTGTATATCGTTGGTCCATATCTTTGGCAGTGATGGTCTGATAAGAACCGGTTGCATTCTCTCTCTTTATTTTCTGATAACCGGTAACAACGACTTCTTGCATCAGATTGGCATTATTGGATAACACAATCTTCAAGTTGGATGGAGTTTTGGAAGTAATGACATATTCCTTATCATTCATACCAACGTAGCTGATAAGCAATACAGGATTCTTTCCATCTACATCTAGATTGAAACGTCCTTCAGCATTACTGATAGCACCATACGATGTTCCTTTCACCCTGATACTGGCACCGGGGAGTAGTTCGCCATTTTCATCGACAACCTGTCCGGAAATCATTTTTTTGAACGATTGGCGTGCTTTCTCTGCCTTATGAATCACAACAGTTTTCTTGGTGATACTATAACCAAGTTCTCTTGTCATGAAAATACGATCAAGAATCTCGTTCAATGAAGCATTGTTCATAGTAAGTGTCACAGGTTTCTCGCCCACCAGAATCTTTTTCTGGTAGATAAATTCATAACCAGTTTTGTTTTTCAAGTCGGTAAAGACTTGTTCGATTGGTCGTTGTCGGTAGTTGACATCAATATTCTGAGCCCATGCCGGGATACTGATAAAGAACAGCAACAAGATCAAACCACAAAGATGTTTCGGGTTTCTCATAATCTAATTCTTTAAATAATAATTGTTTTTGGGTTTTATCTTTTATATTCAAGCTATACATTAATATATATAGCATTTACAACTCTATCTTATTTAGAAGACACCACTACGTGATGCCCTGATATTTTGAATTTCAAGTTACCACTCTGTTCTAGAATGGTCAGCACATCTGTAAAGTCGCTATATCTCGACATACTTCCGGCAAATACCGTAGCTGCCGCACTCTTACTCTTAAATTCGAATGTAAAGTCGTACCAGCGACTCAATGTCTGCATAATTTGCTCGAGTGTCTGATCTTCGAAGACAAACATTCCTCTACGCCAACTGGTCATGACATCAGTATCTACACCATGTACAGATGTCGACGCATCTTGTTTAGAGAAGATGGCCTGATTGCCAGGAGTCAGTATAAGTTCAGAATTCGGACTACCTATCGGATACAGAGATATCTTGCCATTGACCAAAGTAGTGTATACCGACTTATTCTCATTATACGAATTGATATTAAACTCTGTACCATAAACGCGAACTACCTGTCCGGCCGATTCAACTAAGAAAGGCTTCTTCTCGTCTTTTGCCACCTTGAAGTATGCCTCGCCTTCAACCTTTACTCTACGTTCGTTGCCATAGAACGAATCGGGATAATAGAGTTTGGATTGTGCGTTGAGCCAAACAGTTGTTCCATCTTCTAGTGTCACTTTAAATTCGCCACCCTTCGGAGTGGACAACATGTTAATATTGCGGGCAGCACCTTGTATTTTAACTTTTGCCGCATTTATAGCTGCAACATTCTGAGAATTGTTATTGCCGAGCCATACCTTCTGCCCGTTGGCAAGTGTCAAAGCCGCCTTTGTAGAACCTGCAACAATGGGGGTTACCTTAGTAGCTGTAGCCACTGATTGGATACTCTCATTGGTTTTATTGATTATCAATGGTGATAAGAAGAATACCAATGCCAGCACAGCAGCTGTAGAGAGAGAAGCGATTGCAGCTGTACGGAAATGAATCCTTTTCTGCGAAGTCTGATTCTTATTGCTTTTTCTATCTATGCGGAGCTGCATCTCATCACAAGCTCTATCACTATTAATCATCTCACGGCGACGATATTCCAAGCGCAAGAATGCCGCATCTACCAAATGGCGATAGATGTCTTCATTCTTGGACGAACTATGTCTCCATTCGTCTAGTTCTTTCAAGTCATCATCATCAAGCTGTCCCAGGATATGTTTTCCTATCAGCTGAGAAATACGTTCAATATAATTTTTATCCAACATATCAATTTGTCTAATGAGTGAATATTTCTTTGACTATCTGTTAACTAAAACGCAATGGTCAAAGAAAGGGGACACGAAATTGAAATATATTTTCAAAAATATTATTCGTAAATATAGAAATCGTTATCTTTGTCCCCATCAAACTCACCAATGATGGAAACAGACAGTCAGATATTTCTCGAATTTCAAGAAGGGAAAATCGACCTATTCTACAAGAAAATGTATCCACAACTCTTGTCGTATGCCATTAGGCAGCTAGGCTCCGATTTTTCTTTCTGGGCCGAAGACTGTGTGCAAGATTCATTTTATAAAGCCTACGAACATCGTGTAGAATTTGCCAATCCGTTTCTTTTCAAATCTTATCTGTTTTCGTGCATCCACAACGAAATTATATCTATACAACGTCACAACGAGGCTGTAGGTCACTATATGGAGAGCAAAACCAACGAAGAATCGGAAGAGTTTGTCAACAGCATCATCGAACAAGAGACACTCGACATTCTTTATGATGCCATCAAAGCATTGCCCGAAAATCTACAAACCCTGTTTAAGCTAAGCTACATCGACGGAAAGAAGAATGCCGAGATAGCAGAGATACTTGGCATTTCGGAAAGAACCGTGAAACGTCAGAAGTCGATGATGATACAAATGCTTCGTCAATCTCTTATCAAACAGACTGGTAATGACCTATCTGCACTACGCGTGCTGTTGCCTTTTCTTACATTTTTGGAAATGTCGATTTAATTTCGTATCTCGCGCAATAGTATTTTCCTGTTCCTTATTTAATATACCTCTCACCAAAGACCGACAAAAGAGAAGTTTTCTGACGAATCCTTTGTTATCACCTCAGCTTGTATTACCTTTACCGACCGAAACCTAAATTTATATTATTATGGAAATAAAGCCGTACATAGAAAGTAACAAAGAACGTTTTCTCGAAGAATTATTCTCTCTACTGAGGATACCGTCAATCAGTGCTATCAAAGAGCATCATCCCGATATGTTACGTTGTGCCCAACGATGGACTGAACTACTCCTTTCTTCGGGTGTAGATAAGGCCGAAGTAATGCCTACCGATGGCAATCCTATTGTCTATGCAGAGAAAATTGTCGATGCCTCACTTCCTACAGTATTGGTCTATGCACACTATGATGTGATGCCGGCAGAACCATTAGAACTATGGAATACCAAACCTTTCGAACCGGAAATAAAGGATGGAAGAATTTGGGGACGTGGTGCCGACGATGATAAAGGCCAGTCGATGATGCAAGTCAAAGGCTTCGAGATAGCACTCAAAGAAGGATTGCTTCAATGCAATGTAAAGTTCATCTTCGAGGGCGAAGAAGAAATAGGTTCTCCAAGTTTGGAGGCCTACTGCAAGAAGCACAAAGAGTTATTAAAATCGGACATTATATTAGTATCAGATACCAGTATGATTGGAGCAGATACTCCATCGCTCACTACCGGTCTACGAGGTTTGGCCTATTGGGATGTCGAAGTAACCGGTCCGAATCGTGATTTACATTCTGGACATTTCGGTGGAGCGGTAGCCAATCCTATCAACGAGCTCTGCAAACTGATGGCTGGTATGGTGGATGCCGATGGTAGAATCACTCTACCCGGATTCTACGATGATGTAGAAGATATTCCTGCCGAAGAGCGTAAAATGATAGCACAGATTCCTTTCGATGAGAAGAAATACAAAGCAGCGATAGGTGTAGAAGAAGTAGCCGGCGAGAAAGGCTACTCAACACTAGAGCGCAATAGTTGCCGTCCTTCTTTCGATATCTGCGGAATATGGGGAGGATATACAGGAGAAGGCAGCAAAACTGTTCTGCCATCCAAAGCCTACGCTAAAGTATCTACCCGACTGGTGCCTCATCAGCAACCCGAGAAGATATCAAAGATGTTCGTCGACTATCTCACGAGTGTAGCTCCAAAATCTATAAAAGTAAAAGTCACTCCTTCTCATGGAGGCAACGGCTACGTATGTCCTATCAATCTTCCCGCCTACAAGGCTGCCGAAGAAGCAATGGCCGTAGCATTCGGTCAGCGTCCACTGGCTGCACGAAGAGGAGGAAGTATACCTATTATCTCTACCTTCGAACAAGTACTAGGAGTCAAGACCATTCTCATGGGCTTCGGATTGGAGCAGAATGCCATCCATTCGCCCAACGAAAGTTGCCGTCTCGACTTCTTCTTCAAGGGTATTGAATCTGTAGCCGAATTCTACAGAAGATACAAAGGATAGA
>DAIUBN010000175.1:0-5899 GCA_036846645.1 Bacteroidaceae bacterium
TCCTGCGTGCCATAATGATGAAGAAGAATCATTCGATAGAATTTGAAACTCTGTGGAACGATAATAACTACAATCATGGTCTGTTGGTATCTACGATTTTTCTTCGTATCATGTTGTCGGCATTATTTGTTATCTACATCATCTCGCATTATTTCAGAGCTGGTTTTGGCTTGTCTATCGGTATAGCACTGATTGCTCTGGTTATTATGTCACTTTCTCGTCCTTTAAAGCGTCGTTCTATACTTATCGAGAGAACATTTGTTCGCAATCTTAGACGGCGTGATATTCACGATCAGTATCTGGGCAGAAAGAAACCCTCTTACGCTGACAATCTGTTGACACGCGATCTTCACCTCGCGAGTTTTATCTTACCTGGCGAATCATTGTGGGCAGGCAAACAACTTATGGAGTTGAATATCAGCAAGACGTATGGCGTGCTAATTGTATCGATTATTCGTGGCAATTGTCGAATTAATATTCCTGGCGGTAACGAGCGTCTGTTTCCTAACGACAGAATGCAGATTATCGGCACCGATGAAGAATTGAAGCATTTCGAGCAGGATATGAATGCAAATGTCTGTGTCTTTGATGAGACAATGCTTACAAAGGGAGAAATGATATTGAAACAGCTTACGATTGATGAGAACTCAATTTTCTTAGGTAAAACTATTCGTAACTCTAGGATTAGAGAAAAATATCATTGTCTCATTGCCGGCTTAGATCGTAAAGGGGAGTCCATCGTTTCGGTTGATGCAGATGAGATGTTGCAAAATGGTGATATCGTATGGATAGTAGGCGAGAATAATGACGTTTATAAACTATTGCAATAATTTGTCGATTTCATAAAGCTAATGAGGCTTTGTGTGACTAACAAAAAATATAGGGCTTATGGAGTATGTACATCCATTGAGCCCTATATATTCTTAAAAATTCACTGTATCTTTTTACCTCTTCAACTATTCTAACATTTAATATTCAAGTCATTGAGTACCTTTCTAATCGCATCGTATGTTGTGATGCGGGTTGGTACTAGTGGCAAGCGAAGTTTATTCTCTATCATGCCCATTGCATTGAGCATTGATTTTACGCCTGCAGGATTGCCGTCGACAAACAAAAGTTTGAACAGCTCGGCAAATTTATGATGTATTGTCAGCGCATTGGCATAATCACCTTGTAGAGCTAGTCTTACCATTCGGCTGAATTCACGAGGGAAAGCATTACCAATAACCGAAATGACACCTACTGCACCAAGAGTGAGCAAAGGATAAGTGATGCCATCATCGCCAGAGATCACTTGAAAAGTACTGGGTTTGTTTTTGATGATGTCATCCATCTGAGTTATATCTCCAGAGGCTTCTTTGATAGCTACAACGTTCTTGAAATCGTTAGCAATACGAAGCGTCGTCTCTGCTTTCATGTTCACACCGGTTCTACCCGGAACATTATAGAGCACGATAGGCATATCAGTAGATGTCGCTATTGCCTTATAGTGCTGATAAAGTCCTTCTTGTGATGGCTTATTATAATAAGGTACAACAGAAAGAATGCCATCAATGCCACTCAGGTCTTCTGTCTCCAGCGTATGGATGACACTGCGGGTGCAATTTCCTCCAACTCCCATGATGATAGGAATTCTGCCGTTGACGCGTTCTACAATCAGCTCTTTTATATGATGTTTCTCGTCTTCGGTAAGTGTAGGCGTCTCGGCTGTTGTAGCTAAAATACAAAGAAAGTCTGTACTGTTCTCTAACAAATAGTCGACTAGACGTCTAAGCGCATCATAATCAACGCTTTCATCTTCTTTAAAAGGAGTAATCATTGCAACTCCAAGTCCTCTGAGTCTTGTTTGTATCATAATGTTGTTGTTTTCTTTGTGTCGCAAAAATACGAAAAATTCTGATGTTATGAAATTAGTTTTAGGAAATCATCTTCACTTTTTATATCTATTCCCAATTTTTGTGCTTTTTCATACTTTGCGGGTCCCATATTTTCACCGGCTAAGATGAAACTTGTCTTTGCCGAGATACTTCCGGTGTTTTTACCTCCATGTTTCTCTATCATCTCTTTGTATTCGTCTCTCGAATGGTATTTGAAAACACCGCTAATTACAATCACTTGGCCTGCCAGCTTGTCGGTCTGTCCTTCTACAACTGTATCATTTCTTTCGAATTGCAAACCGGCAGCGCGGAGTCTTTCTATCAGCTTTTGATTCTTTTCATTGGTAAAATAATCAATAATGCTCTGAGCTATCTTCTCTCCTACTTCTTCTACACTCATCAGCACTTCTTTAGGAGCATGTGCCAATTGGTCGATACTCGAAAATGCTTTACCTAGAATCTTGGCCGTTGTAGCTCCGACGAAACGAATACCCAGTGCGAATATTACTCTGTCGAAAGGCACTTCTTTGCTTTTGGCAATTCCTTCTACAATATTTACTGCCGATTTAGCTCCCAATCTATCGAGGCCTTTCAGTTGAATAGCTTTCAAGTCGTATAGATCTGCCGTATCGTGTATCAATCCTAAACGATAGAACAAGCTGACTGTCTCTGGTCCCAATCCGTCAATGTTCATGGCTTTGCGACTGATGAAATGTTCTATCATACCTTTTATTTGAGTAGGGCAAGCGGTCTGGTTGGGACAATAATGGGCTGCTTCGCCTTCGTAGCGTACCAATTGGGCTCCACATTCGGGGCAATGGGTGATAAAAGTGACCTTCTCTCCGAGTTGATCATCTCGTTTAGATTTCTCTACTCCTGTAATCTTCGGAATAATTTCGCCTCCTTTTTCTACATATACCATATCGCCTATATGAAGATCTAGTCCTTCTATGATATCAGCATTATGAAGAGATGCCCTTTTGACTACTGTACCAGACAGCTGAACGGGATTCAAATTGGCTACCGGTGTGATAGCACCCGTACGTCCCACTTGATATGTGACTTTATTCAATTTAGTTAATGCTCTCTCTGCCTGAAATTTATAAGCTATGGCCCAACGTGGCGATTTGGCTGTATTGGCTAGATTGAGTTGCTGGCGTCTGCTATTTACTTTGAGGACAATACCATCAGTAGCAACGGGCAGATTCTTTCGTTCTACATCCCAATATTTGATATAGTCGAATATCTCTTGCAGCGTGCGGCATTTCTTCATATTCTTGGAAATCTTAAAGCCCCAACGGGCTGCTTCCATCAGATTTTCGTAATGTCCGTCGAATGGCAAGTTCTCTCCCAGTACATAATATAAATAGGAGTCGAGTTTACGAGAAGCTACAACTTGTGAATTCTGAGATTTCAGAGTTCCAGATGCAGCATTTCTAGGATTGGCAAATAGCGGTTCCTCTCTCTCCTCTCGTTCACGGTTCAAATCTTCGAATACGGTCCAAGGCATCAACACTTCGCCTCTCATCTCGAAAGAATCGGGATAACCTGAACCAGGAAGTACTAGAGGGATAGCTCTGATAGTCTTCACGTTGTTGGTCACATCATCGCCTTGTTCGCCGTCGCCACGAGTCACAGCCTGTACGAGTCGTCCATGTTCGTAGATCAATGAAATGGATGTACCGTCGAACTTGAGTTCGCAGCATATTTCAAAATCTTCGCCACCCAACAGTCCTTTTACTCTGTTATAGAACTCAGTGACATCTGCCTCAGAGTACGTATTGGCTAGTGAGAGCATCGGATATCGGTGCTTCACCTGTTTGAATTCCGAGTTCAAATCACTACCTACCCTCATTGTCGGTGACGAAGGATCGTTGAATTCGGGATATTGCTGCTCCAAATCTTGCAATTCGTGCATCATATCATCAAATTCTTTATCGCTTATCGTCGGCGAGTTGAGCACATAGTAATTATGGTTGTGCTGATGCAGCTCACTGCGGAGCTGGTCTATTCTGTTTTTTATGAGCGAATCCATTTCATTTTATTTTAATGTGCCCACAAATTTAGCAATTAATTACGCAATCTGCATTTTCTTTTTAAAGAACTTATCAATAACCAGTGCAATTGCTCCGTCGCCCGTTACGTTGCAAGCAGTGCCGAAGTTATCCATAGCGATATAGAGGGCTATCATTAATGCTTGGTCGTTGGCATTGAAGCCGAGAATCGAACCCAATATGCCTAATGCTGCCATGATACATCCACCTGGAACGCCAGGAGCGGCAACCATTACTATACCTAGCATACAGATAAATCCTGCCATCAACGTAAAGCTATGTGGCATTCCTTGCATCATCATGATAGCTAGTGCACAAGCTGTTATCTTCATCGAGCTGCCTGCCATGTGAATAGTGGCACACAGAGGGATAACAAATCCGGCAATCCCTTCTGTCACTCCATTCTTAATGGTCGATTTTAGAGTGACCGGAATAGTAGCTGCAGACGAAGACGTACCGAGTGCTGTGAAGTAAGCCGGCAACATACGTCCTAGTAGCCGAAACGGATTCTTCTTGACGAAAGCAGCGGCTACGCAGTATTGGAATATCAGCAAGAGTATATGCAGAGCGAATATCACAGCAATAATCTTGATGAATACCGTCAATACACTGTAAACTTGTCCCGTAAAGGTCATATTAAGGAAGATACCGAATATATAAATAGGTAACAATGGGATAATCACCACTCGGATAGTGCCCGAGATAATGTCTTTAAACTCGTCGAACATGCTTTTCATCACTGTCGAATTGAGATAAGCAATACCGAGTCCTAGAGTGAAAGAAAGAATCAATGCCGTCATAACGTCCATCAGAGGTGGAATTGTCACAGTAAAGAAAGCCGCTGGTCCGGCAACCTGAGCTATATTTGATACATGTTGTCCTGTTGAGATCAGCGAAGGGAAAAACGCCACCCCTGTGCCGTAGGATAAGAAACCAGCGAATATCGTATCGCAATAGGCTATCAAGGTCGTTATTGCGAGCAGTTTACCGGCTCCTTTTCCGATATCAGATATGGCGGGCGTAACTAATCCGACGATGATTAGTGGTATCATAAAGCCTAGAAACTGACTGAATATACCATTGAAAGTTACAAATATTCTGACTAGTGGTTCATTAAAAATATTTCCGCAACCTATACCGAGGATAATGGCAATTATAATTCGCGGTAACAATCCGAATTTGATTTTTTTCATAATAACTAATAAGGCTTTTAAGTTTTTTGATTATGCAAAGATAGTACAAACTCATCAAAAGTAAGGGATGTTATAGATTAAATTTGTACTTTTGCAAAAAAATAAAGAAATGCGTATTGATATCATTACTGTACTACCCGAAATGCTGGAGGGCTTTTTCAACTGTTCTATCATGAAAAGAGCTCAAACGAAGGGAATTGTCGAGATAAAGATTCACAATCTTCGTGATTACACCGAAGATAAGTATCGTAGAGTCGATGATTATCCTTTTGGTGGCTTTGCCGGAATGGTAATGAAGATTGAACCGATAGAGAAATGTATCAATGCCCTGAAAGCAGAGCGAGATTACGACGAAGTGATTTTTACGACTCCCGATGGCGAACAGTTCAATCAGCCTATGGCTAATACGTTATCAATGGCAAAGAATCTTATCATTCTTTGCGGTCATTTCAAAGGTATAGATTATAGAATACGCGAACATCTCATTACAAAAGAAATCAGTATTGGCGACTATGTGCTCACTGGTGGCGAGATAGCTGCTGCTGCTATTGCCGATGCCGTAGTTCGTATCATCCCAGGTGTGATAAGTGATGATCAATCGGCCTTATCCGATTCTTTTCAAGATAATTTGTTGGCTGCGCCGGTCTATACCCGCCCTGCAGATTATAATGGTTGGAAAGTCCCCGATATCTTACTCTCTGGTCATGAGGCAAAAATCAAAGAATGGGAGTTTCAGCAATCGATGGAAAGAACCAAAAGATTGAGACCCGATTTG
>DAIUBN010000176.1:0-5894 GCA_036846645.1 Bacteroidaceae bacterium
AGATAGAGATGAATATTCCAAACTATGTGTAGTTATTTTATCTTTTTTGGTTGATGTGGTTGATTACATAAGTAACTTTCCGATTTTTTTTATTTTCAATTTTATGCCATTATCATTATGATAGTTGATAATTGCGAAGTATTTTTACAAAAATAGCCAAAATAAAAAAATTCATGAGGAGTCATATTTAATCAACCACATCAACCTGCGCTATGCCGATTTTCGGGGTGCTAATATAGTGTGACTGCGATTTTTCGGAAAAGGAGTTTTTAAGGCGTTTTTTAGAAAAAACGTAGATGTACCAGAAAACAATGATTGTTAACAAATTGCATATTGCTTTAATTTCTGACAATATGAAAGATATATGATTATCATTAGTGGATATCCAGCCAATATAGTAACAAACAAAAAAACGCAAAAATCACTATTTTTCGGTTTTTTCAAAAAGAGCTAAAAAAACTCCCTAGAAGAGAAATGCACCTTCATTTGTATATTTTATTTCCCTGTCATCTTTGATATATAGATCGTAGAGCATTTGCTCTCCCTCCATAGTATTATCGAAAAGTTTGAGCGTATCAAAGAATGCCCCTGCTTTGATGTGATACCGGAGATGAAGCGGATGATTGTATGATACCAAGTTGGAGAATAAACATAGCGGCATCTTTATGCTTTATTCGTGTCCAAAGAAATCGAATAAACAAAAGACGCCGCTATTCATCTAATACCTAGTTAACGTAAAATATAAAAATTGAAATCTAGTAGTAAACAAATTAAAAGGCAATTAATGAGAACACGTGACTGCGTGCTTCATTGGACGAAAGAATGTCGAGACCAACCTTCATGAGATAATCACCAGAGAAGGTTTTTCCATTGAAATATACATCCGACTTCTGACCGGACATTAAATTGATTTCCTCAACTTTATACTGTTTATCGGCATCAAGGCCTTGTAGTTTCACCATCGGCAGACGTGAAGAAAAGCGCGGATGAAGATCATATCCAAAAAGTACTGCCAACTGTTTATCTTGACTCACATAATTGAATGCAGCATGATTGCTTTCATAGGGCGAGATGAGACGATACATCGAACCTTCGAGAATGGCAGGTTTGAGTGCATTCCAATTCTTCACCGCCTGCTGTACGAAAGAGAGCTCATCTTTAGAAAGCTTCTTGAGGTCGATATCGAAACCTAATTTACACATCGAAGCTACATCGGTACGGAACTTCACACTTGTGTTGCGATTCCAGTCGGTGACATGTGCACACATGGCCTTTGCAGGAAAGAACTTTGATAGAGAATACTGGATGTATAATCGTTCGTAAGGATCTGTATCATCCGAGCACCAGAATTCGGTGAAGTATTTCAGCGCTTCATAGTCGCATCGGGCTCCACCACCTGAACAGAGCATTAGCGGGAGGTCGGGATAGTTTTGTTTCACCCGGCGCATCACATTGTAAAGTCCTCTCACATAATCGATATAAAGATTGCCCTGTTTCTGTGAGAGATAAGGCGAATAGATGTTGGTGATAGGACTGTTGCAATCCCATTTGAAGTAGCTCACATTCGGGTTGCTCTTCATGATATGACCAATCACATCATACACATAGTCCTGTACTTTTGGGTTTGTCAAATCGAGCACAAGCTGATTGCGATAATAATAAGTCTCTCTGTTGGGTAGATGAATGACCCAGTCGGGATGTCTCTCAAAAAGTTCGCTTTTGGGATTCACCATCTCCGGTTCTATCCAGATACCGAATTTGACACCGGCATCTTTGGCAGCATTGACCAAAGCAGGTATTCCACCAGGCAACTTAGTGCGTGTTTCTTGCCAATCACCGAGCCCGGCATGGTCGTCCTTGCGTGGATACTTATTGCCAAACCATCCATCGTCGAGCAAGAAGAGATCTACGCCCAGTTCTTTTCCATCTTTCATCAAAGAAGACAACTTTTCTTGATTGAAGTCGAAATAAGTATTCTCCCAATTGTTGAGCAGTGTCATGCGATCGCCCATACCATTCTTGATTTGATAAAGTCTGGCCCAATCTTGAATGTTGCGACTGGCCTCTCCCGTTCCGTGCGATGAACGCGAGAAGATAAACTCGGGCGTAGTGAATACCTCACCTTTGGGCAGAAGATAATCTGAAGCATAAGAATTTATTCCGGGAATGACTCGCAAGTTGCCGACGTTGTCTATTTCGAAGAGCAGTTTGAAGTTTCCTGTCCACCCCACCGTACCAAGCACTGCCTCTCCCCCATTCTCTCGAGCCGGTTCGTTGATACCCAGTTCGAAAAATGGCTCGGCATGCATTGCAGCACGTGTACCAAGTTTGGTCTCTATGCTCTTGACACCAAACTGCAGCTGCTGCGTGGCAGGCTGTCCTTCTTTTGCCCAATCACTATGATATTCTGTAAGGAAGTATTTCTCAGCATTGAAGTAGAGCATTGTAGAAGCATAACGCCAAAGCGTCAAAGGATTCTTTTCCTGATGAGAGACCTCGCTCCATGTTTTGATGACATTTTCTTTAGAATACGCTATATAGTGCAAAACCACAGACACAGGATATTTGTCATCTTTGAGGCGAATGATAGTCTCGTTGCCACCATTGACGGGCTTCTGTTCATCGCTTACATAATATAAATAGGTAGTGCGATTTCCATCATTGTGGGTGATAGCAAGTGAGGGTTCAAAATATTCTTCATTACCAGAGCAACTGCATACTTCCCATCCGCGTGTAGTGACCGACCCGTCTGAAGAAGGACGGGGAACATTCCATCTGAAATTGTCCACGTCGGCAGAGCTCTTTAGTCTTTCACCATAATACACCTGATAAAGTCTGCCATTGGGTGCAACTCGCAAGATAAGATCTGTGTTATCAGTACTGATACGGATGTTTTTCTCCGTACCAGCATTGATAGACACACTTACCATGAGCAGCATCATGCATAAAATACCTTTCAATTTAAATTTTCTCATGATAAGAACTTATTATTTGTAACCTGTATTCTGGGTAATTTTAGGATTCACATCAATAACAGTCTGTGGTACTGGCAGATATTCGTTTTTGCCAACAGTGAAGTGTCTTACTTCCTCTACATCCGATTTGACATCTACGAGTTTTACGTTGAAGTCACCCTCTGCATTTTTGGTATCCAGAATTGTTCCGTTCATGTGATAGATTGTCTCGGGCATTGCATCCTTCATGATACCCCATCTTTGAATATCCAGGCGTCGCAAACCTTCGTAGGCAAACTCCACACGTCTTTCTCGGCGAACAAGCGTACGAAGCGAACTTTGAGAATTGTATTTAGTCTGGTCCACATTGGGCATACCGGCACGATGACGTACCTGATTGATGGCATCATAAACACTCTGGTCTATCTGTCCAAGTTCGATTTTTGCTTCAGCATAAGAGAGAAGCACCTCTGCATATCGCAAGATAGGAAAATTGCGGTCGCAACTCTGAACGTCGGGATATTCATTCGGGTCGGCATAGAATTTTTTGAAACTCATACCCGTATGTGTCGCATTATCTGCATCACTCCAATAGTCGCCACTACCCTTAATGATGGTAGAATATCCATGAGGATACTTGGCCTCGACAGCATATTTGTCCCACTTTTGTCCAGGATAAACAATTGTTGCACGCAAACGCGGGTCGCGATTAGTGAACGGATTCTCTGCATTGTACGATGGATCCTCATCGATGGTAAGACCGTTGATGGTCTCGTAAGAATCTAGCAAACTTCTTGTAGGAACAATAGACGACCAGCCACCATAAGCGCCATTGGGCAGAAACTCGAACACCCACATTCCGAAACCACCAGCCTTATTGTGCTCGAAAGATAACATCACCTCCGAATTGTACTCATTGGCTTTGAGGAATGAAGCTTCGTAAGAGAGATTGGGCATAGCATATTTGCCACCATCAATCACCTCTTTTGCCACCTTGGCAGCTTCTGCATATTCACCCATATACATACACACCCTTACCAAAAAAGCTTGAGCAGCACCGCTCGTAATACGTCCAGCCTCGGCTGTAGCAGGCAGATATTGGATAACATCTTCCATCTCTTTCTTAATATAGCTAAGCAAAGTTTGCTTGTCGACTTTAGACACCATGGCTTGGTCTACTGTCTCATACACATCTTCAGAGAAGGGGAAATCGCCATATACATGCACTCTGAAGAAGAGCGACAAAGCACGAATCATTCTAACTTCTGCACGATACATATTGCGTTTGGCATCAGAAGAGAAATTGATAGTATTCTCCATCTTGAGATATTCATTGCAAGTACGTATCTGAGTATATGTGAAATAATTGTGAACACTTACACCAGATGGAGCCATCGTTCCATTGCCTATAGCACGATAGTCTTTGTTGTTGTGATAGCAGAAAGCATTATCGCTGGCGGTATCCCAAAACCACATTTCTTCGGGACGGTAGGGACTATATAGTTGGCGATAGCATCCGGTAAGAGCGATATCAGCATCTTTTTCTGTTTGCCAGAACACAGAAGGCGACAACGCATCAGTAGGCACACGATTTAGAAAATCTTCAGAGCAGCTTACACTTGTCAAGGCAATTGCTGCCATTATTAATATCTTATATAATTTCATAATAGTCAAGTTTTTAGAATGTTAGATTAATACCAAAAGAATGAGTCTTGGTCTGTGGATAATAGTTACCTTTCATATTGTCGGCAGAAACAGGTGCTTCAGGATCATAACCATTCATAAATTTGGTAAGTGTGAAGAGATTTTCTGCTGTATAAAATATACGGGCATTAGAAATGCCAACCTTCGACAACCATTTTTTAGGCATATTGTAGCCTATCTGTAAGGTTTTCATACGTAGATATGTAGCATTTTGGGTCCAGAAATCACTGGTAGTAGTAGGCATACTCCATCCCTCCATACCTTGTATAAGTCGTGGCATTGCAGCATTTTTATTGTCAGTTGTCCAATGGTCGAGCCATAATGTAGTAGGTTTGGAAGTATCGCCATTGATATACCCCACACCTTCACGGGTGATATAGCCATGAACTTTGGTTGCACCTTGCAACACTGCCAAAATATCAAATCCTTTCCAATTGGCACTGATGTTAAAGCCGAAGGTAATGCCCGGATCCCATGCACCGAGTACGCATCTGTCGTTGGCATCCAGCTTACCGTCGCCATTGGCATCTACATATTTGACATCTCCCGGTTTAGGGTCACGGCCACTCAGTTGAATATGTCCATTAGGATAAGCCTGAGCAATTTCTTCTGCACTTTGGAAATATCCATCTGTCTTATATCCATAGAAACTATGCAGAGACTCGCCCTCACGCATTATACCGTAGCAAGCTCCGTTGGTATCATACAGATATTGATCGCCTGTGCCACCCATACTGAGAATCTTATTTTTGTTGAATGCAATGTTACCACCGATAGAATAGTTCACCTTCCCTATCTTATCATTCCAAGTTGCAGAGAACTCAAATCCCGAATTCCGTAATTTTCCAACATTATCATAATAATTGCTCAAAGCGAAAGTCATAGGTGTATTGATATTCATCAAAATACCATCTGTAGTTTTGTTATAATAGTCCATCACGATATTTAAGCGATTGAATAAGCTCATATCCAATCCGATGCCAAAAGTCTTGGTTTCCTCCCATTTCAGATTCTTATTCACGGCATTAATTGTTGTAGCGCCTGTTCGAATAGAACCTCCGAATGGATAATTCTGCCCGAGAGATAGTGTTGATACGGTAGGATAATAGCCCGCTATTTCCTGATTTCCCAACTTTCCCCAAGAAGCACGTAGTTTTAAATTGTCGACAACTTTGTGCAAAGGCTCAAAGAATTTTTCTTCTGAGATTCTCCATCCTGCAGAGAAAGAAGGAAACA
>DAIUBN010000177.1:0-5845 GCA_036846645.1 Bacteroidaceae bacterium
AGGTATTGGCAAGCTCATGATGGAAGACCTCATAGAAACTTGCCGAAAGAAAGGCGATCATGCTCTTGTGGCTTGTATAACAAGCGGCAACGAAGCTAGCTTCAAGCTTCACGAAAAACTCGGATTCAAGAAAGTTGCAGAATTCGAAGAAGTTGGATGTAAGTTCAACAAATGGTTAGGGGTCAGGTATTACGAGTTTTTGCTTTCTTCCACAACTGCCAGCTGTTCAGCAGATTCTGCCAAATGACATACGAGCATGGAGCCAGACTTGCTATCGGATTGAGATAGACTTGAGAAATCCAGATAATAAGGACGGTATTCTTTTGCCCCAATCCTTGTCCGCCACTGATGCGTTGATTGTACTTGGAGCCAATCTGCTTGCCCACAAAGAATTGTATGCAACAGGTGACAAGCCCAACAATAACAGCAAAAATCTCTATCAGCCCTTTATCAGAATTCTTTATCATTGTATCCACAGCAACTGCAGTGACAATAATCAACGAACATCCCCACAGGTAAAACGAAGCTCCCGATATCTTATAAATCTGTTTGTGCAATCTAGGCATGGTGTAACGGATGAGCCAAGCCAGCAACAACGGCAGAATGATGACAGGAAATACTCTTGACAGGATCCGAAAAACAGAGGAGAAGAACTCGCTATGTAAAGTAACATCGACATGGGGCGGCAGAGAAGCAACGAAAGGAAAAAACAATGGCACCATAATAGAAGTAAGAATACTACTTAATATGGTATAGGTGGTGAGGCAAGGGACGCTACCTCCCAACTTGCCGGTGACAACCGCAGCAGCAGTAGCTGTAGGAGCAATAAGGCAAAGCATAGCACACTCTGCTACATATTTATTGAGCGGATAGAGCAAGAAAAAAATGGCTAACGACCCTATAAGTTGGATGGCAAGCAACCAACCATGAAGAGGTTCGTAGCGTAAGTCTTTAAAAGAAATCTTACTAAAAGTGATGAACAATATCATGAACAACAGATATGGCATCAAAAAACGTATTTGAATGAAGATAGGATAGCCCAGGGCGCCTATCGACATTGCTATTGGAAGTGTCCAATTTTTGATAAACTTAATCATAGCCTCTCTTAAAATATATTGCAAAGTAACGGTAAATTGAGGAATATATTCCTATCTTTGCCGACGTTTTTATTTAAAATTTATACTAATAATGAAAGAAAACCAGTTATTGGGACAAAAAGCGTTTCGTTGGAAACACTTCGACCGCAAAGGATACTCGGCTTTCTGCAGTTTAAACAAGGCAGTAACAATCGGAGTACTGACCAGCATGACATTGACTTTCGCCAATATCGATACTGTATCGGCTCAAAACGTTCAGCCTAAAGAGATGCAGAGCTACGAGTTACAAGAGGTGGAAGTGACCGGTACGCGTGTTCCGCTGACTCAGAAAGCGTCAGCAAAGATGGTAACGGTGCTCTCTCGGGCTGATATTCAGAAGACGGGGGCGCAGAGTGTAAACGATCTATTGAAGTATGTCACAGGAGTTGATGTACGACAAAGAGGCGGATTCGGTATTCAAACCGATATTTCTGTGTGCGGCGGCACATTCGACCAAGTAACAATACTGCTCAACGGGGTGAACATCAGTAGCCCACATACCGGACACCTTACGGCCGACTTTCCGGTAGCCATGGCAGATATTGAGAGAATTGAGATTCTCGAAGGACCTTCGGCAAGAGTTTTCGGCACCTCAGCCTTCACCGGTGCCATCAACATCGTCACTAAATCTGATAAACAAAGTAATGTCACGCTTCATGCTTCGGCAGGTTCGTATGGACTGTTTGACGGCGGAGCGAGTGCCAACTTCACAAAAGGCAGATTCAGCCATCAAGTTTCGGGAAGTTACAACCGCAGTGACGGCGGCACCGACAACAGCGATTTCAACACCCGTCGTTTTTATTATCAAGGGCAGTATACCAGCAAAGATGCCGATGTAAGCTGGCAAGCCGGTTACAGTAATCAGAAGTATGGTGCCAACACCTTCTACTCTGCTGCTTATCCCAATCAGTACGAAGAGACCAGACGTACACTGTTCTCTATAAAAGCCGAGACAAAAGGCTGGTTGCATCTAGTGCCTTCGCTATTTTGGAACAGGGCATACGATCATTTCCAACTGATAAGAGGCACACATACTGCAGAGAACTTCCATCGTACCGATGTTTACGGCATCAATCTGAATGCTTACTTCACCACAATACTCGGAAAGACTTCTTTTGGTGCCGAACTTCGCAATGAGGGCATTTATAGCACTAACCTGGGCAAGCCGCTCAACGAGTCGCTATATATTAAGGTACCCGGGCAAGATGATATCTACTATAAGAAGCATGACAACAGAACTAACATCGACTATTTCTTGGAGCACAATATTCTGCTCAACAGGCTGACCGTTTCGATGGGTCTGCTTGTCAACCACAATACGGCGTTGAGCGATGGGTATCGTTATTATCCTGGTGTCGACGTATCTTATCGTCCGGACGATAATTGGAAGATATTCGCTTCTTGGAACAAAGCACTACGTATGCCAACTTTCACTGATCTATATTATAAAAGTCCGACACTCGAAGGCAACATAGGACTGAAGCCGGAAAAGACAAGTGCATTCAAGTTTGGAGCGACCTATCGCAATATCTGGCTCATGGCAAAGATCGACGGATTTTTCAATCACGGCACCGACATGATAGACTGGGTGAAATATAAAGCCGATGATACTTTCCACTCTGCCAACTTCATGCTAGACAATATGGGAGTAGAAAGTTCATTCAATATAGACGTTCCTGCTCTGACAGGGCGGAATACTATCATCAGAAGCCTGAACTTCGGATACACCTATATCTATCAGAAAAGAAAAGACACTCAAGAAATCTATAAATCAAACTACGCCTTAGAATATCTCCGCCATAAGCTGGTAGTAGGACTGACACACAGCATCTACAAACAAGTGCTGACAGCAACATGGAACTTCCGTTTCCAAAAGAGAATGGGAGGATACGAAGAGTATGATGCCAACCACAAAGCAACAGGATTGATTCATACCTATCCTTCGTTTGGCATCATGGACGTCAAAGTGCAATGGCAAAAGCCGAATTATCAGATTTATGCCCAGGCATACAATCTGTTCGACAGAAAGTACTTCGACTTCGGAAACATGCAACAACCCGGCATCTGGCTGAATGCAGGAGCTGTATATAGATTTAATTTGTAGGATAATATATGTTTTTCGTTCTGCATCATGCAGAACGAAAAACATTATTGAATGATTATGATTTAGGTTCTATTAGGCCAGTGGTACTGTTGAATTGATAAATTCGAGAAGAATTAGCACCATTCCAAGCAGTATTCAAATCAGATATTTGATCAGTGGAAGGCGTAGAAGCCGAAAGAAGTATACAATCTACAGAAACGCTAGAACTAGTATTCGCTTTATAATAATATGAGTCACTCATCCCTGCACATTTATATAAATCACATTTATTTGCTACACCAACTATACTACCACTCTTTGATTTAGATGCAAAATTAGTAGCTTTTGTAGAATTCCAACAGGCAACTATCACACTATTAGAAGCCGAAATTGATGTCGAATTAAGATTTGAATTAATACAACCAACTAGTCCGCCATCTAAGGTTGCTAATATTTTTCCCGCAGTACTATAACAACCTCTTATAACATTCGTTGTAGTTGATGTATTCCCTGTGTTAAATAGGTAGCCAACAATTCCGCCAGCAGAAGCATAAGTTATTGTAGTACTACAAGTCAAAGTTCCAGTATTACTACAAGCTTCAATCAGGATAACATTTGTCAAGTTAGATATAGCATCACCAACTATTCCTCCGATACAAGGTCCGTTACAAGTAGTATCAAAGACATAACCATCTCTGTTCCACGTTGAAGTATTAGTCAATGAACCAGTATTACTGCAATGAGTTATCTTTGTTCCACCATTAATATATCCTACGATACCTCCCATATAAGAAACACTTCCACTAACAGTTGAAGTATTAGTACAATCAGAAATAGTTGAACTTATTGCATCACCCGCTATAGCACCAAAAGAAGTACGCACTGTATTAGAAGAAGGCAAAGTAACAGAACATGAAATCGTAAGACCTTTTATTGTAGCAGAAGTATTCGAACCAAATAGACCATAAGCAGTTTGTGCAGTATTGGAGAATACCATTGAACCCGATACAGTTTTAGAATTTCCATTATAAGCTCCTGTGAAATTATTAATTGGTTCCCATTCTTTTCCTGCCAAAGTAATATCTTTCGTTTGTTGGAAAGTTGCTGATGTATAATTTGTATTATTATTGCCAGACACATAAGACAATAGTCTTAACGTAGATTCATCTCCTACTTGATAAGGAGCATCAGAAGTTCCACTTCCCACAAAGGTTGCTAACGTCTTATTTGTAATAGGATAAACAGTTCCAGCAGCTAATGCCTTCGAACCAATCTTGACAGAATAGACCTTATTATTAGCATCAGTAGCATAAACATATAAATCGTTCAACTGACCAGGATAGACACAAGCATAAGCCGTTGTTGTTTGGTTATCAGTACCAGAAGCCCAAGAAGCGCCACTAATACTAATATCACCAGCAGTACTTGTTGTTTGAAGAGTACCTGCCGCATCAAAGACTACCTTATTATATAAGCCACTTGAAGCATGAAGTTTCAAAGAAGAGATAGTTGCAGTTGACGGTACAGTGAGTGCTAGCTTCAACACTGCCATCTTATAACCAAATGACATCGAGATACTGCTTTCATTATTGTAAGCAGTTGTCGAAGTAAGAAGATTATATTTCTTGATATCATCCAAAGTTCCTGTCTGAGAAGATAAATTCTCTGTTACCGTTTTAGCAGTCCCATCAACACTCAGATTATCGTTTTTGACATAAGCATATAAGGTAGAGCCTGTTCCATTTAAAGTACCGGTAAAAGAAGCCGAAGAACTTGTAGTGGTTGAAGTGATTTTTGTTTCAGAAGTAGCAAACGTGCTTGCTGTAGCAGACAGATCTCCTCTATAGACTGTCAATTGATCATTAGATTCCCATTTTGGGACCAATCCTGATAGATATTGATAAGAAACCCTAGAGCTAGTCACATCAGTCGAGATCGTCACAATTTTGCTTTGAGGGGTAGTTTCAGTTGGATCACCATTATTGCTGCAAGCCACAAACAATCCTGAGAAAAGCAGGATAACTATACTATTAATAATATTTGTTTTCATTGCCATAATCATTTAAATTAATCAATCCCAGTTTGAGGTATCCTCACCCATTTTATCAATACTAGCACCTGTACTTGAATCAACAAGCAGTTGTTCACATTCCATCTCTAATACTTCGATTTGGGGACAGACGTACTTCTCTTTCTCCTTCTCATTTTGCTTCTTCGCAACATTTTTTTTCATATTAGTAGTGTTTAAATTATTGTATTATATATTTAGAATTCTATCATTCAGATGACACTTTATATCGTAAAGGTAAACAAATTTCTTTATCATGCCCATTTTTGTACCAAAAAATTTCTCAAAAAGACCTTTCTATATCTTGTATTTACCCGAAATAGCTGAATCTTAACAATTAAAATAAATGAATTTATTTTCTATTCTCTACAGCTTAACGTATCTTTGCAAAGAATGTTGAAAAGGATATGATACAAAGAAACTTTAAATTCATAGGACTTCTATTGGGTGCATTAATGTTATTTGCTCCATTCACACCGGTCAAGGCAAAAGATTTTGTCCTCGTTATAGATGCCGGACATGGTGGTCATGACGCAGGGGCGATAGGACAATTCTCCC
>DAIUBN010000178.1:0-5709 GCA_036846645.1 Bacteroidaceae bacterium
GAGGATGAAAGAATATGGCATCAAACCTGTCTTACCTGGCTATTCCGGAATGCTTCCTAATAATGCGGCTAAGAAACTGAAGGTTAATGTATCCGACCCAGGCAAATGGTGTGGATTTCGTCGTCCAGCTTTCCTTCAACCCACAGATTCTCATTTCCCAAAAATCGCTGCGCTCTACTATCAGACTATGAATAAACTGATTGGTAAAGCCGATTATTATAGTATGGACCCCTTCCACGAAGGTGGAAACACAGAAGGTGTAGACCTTGATGCAACAGGCCGCAGTATACTGGATGCTATGAAAAAAAATAATCCAAAATCAGTTTGGGTGATTCAAGCTTGGGGCGGTAATCCTCGTCGTGAGATGATTAAAAATCTGCGAAGAGGGGATATGTTGGTTCTCGATCTCTATTCGGAAGCCCGTCCGCAATGGGGAGATCCCAACTCGATATGGACACGCAAAGATGGATTTATGCATCACAACTGGCTGTTTTGTATGTTGCATAACTTTGGAGGAAATATTGGACTGTACGGTAAAATTGATTATTTGATAGAAGAATATTATAAAGCGTTGAATAGTTCGTTTAGTCCATCATTGAAAGGTGTAGGCCTTACAATGGAAGGCATCGAGACCAATCCTATAGTATACGAATTGCTCACCGAATTGCCATGGCGTGATTCTAAGTTTAGCGCCGATGAATGGGTAGCTGGATATGTCAAAGCTCGCTATGGGAGTACAACTCCTGAATTATTGGAGGCATGGAAACTGTTGCATCACTCTGTTTACAACTGCCCCGGAGAGATTGTTCAGCAAGGTACTGCCGAATCAGTATTCTGTGGCAGACCGGCAGAAGTTATCAACACTGTATCTACTTGGGCAGAAACTCATCGTTACTACGATCCTGATGATGTCTCACGTGCAGCCCGACTTATGTTGTCGGTTGCCGATAAATATAAAGGAAACAACAATTTCGAATACGATTTGGTTGATGTAGTTCGTCAAGCCATCGCTGATAAGGGACGCTATGTCCACATGCTCAATACTGAAGCATTGAAAATTAATGATATCAGCGGATTCGAACTGACTTCAAATAAGTTTCTGCGTCTTATTGATTTGCAAGATGAGTTGCTTGGTACACGTTCTGAATTTATGCTCGGTACATGGTTGGATGCTGCTCGCAACTTGGGAACAAATGATGCTGAAAAGGATTTGTACGAATGGAATGCACGCACTCAAATTACAATATGGGGTACCAAAGTGGCTTCTGAAGAAGGTGGACTACATGATTATTCCAACCGAGAATGGAGCGGTATTCTAAAAGATTATTATAAGATGAGATGGCAGAATTATTTTACCTATAAAAGAGCTGTATTAGAAAAGAAACAACCTGAAAAGATAGATTACTTCTCTCTCGAAGAGCCTTGGACCAGACTGCATAACAGTTATCCAACTACTCCGCAAGGCGATGTGATAAGTACAGCCAAAAAAGTATTCTTTGAAGCCGGTTTCTAAAGAGATATACATATAATATATAGGTTCCATTGGTTCTGAAATTATTCAGTGTCAATGGAACCTATATTATTTAAATAGTTCGTTTACTTACTATATCCTACAGGATGATAGATTAGAGGAAGATAATCGGCTGATAATCCAAGCATTTTCTGTACATTCTCCGCATCCATCTTGGGGGCACATGGCACAGTGGCCAATCCGAAGGCAGAACAATACAGACAGATGTTTTGAGAGACATAACCTGCATCCATCGCAGCCAAAGTCGTACCTGGAAAATGAGAAAATTTGGCTTGATTGCTGACCAGTAATATAACAACAGGAGCATCGAGGATAAACTTATTTCGTCCTATAATCAGTTTGGCAAGATTACCATCACTAACTTTCGATAGTTTATTGTCCATTGGCATGTAATGATAGACACCATCTGCCATACCTACAAAAATTTCAATATCTTGTGCATTGATAGCCGAAGGAGCAGTGCGGCGTCCATCTTCGCGGTTCACACCATTGGCTGCCCAAAGTAGATTAGATAAAGTTTGTTCTGATAGTTTCGTATTAGAATATGAACGAACCGAATGCCTGTTTTGCAAGGCTTGCATCAGTTCGCCACCCTTCATCTCTTTTTGTGGAGTAGGAAGATTAATATCTTGTCCATTAGCAATTGGACAACCTACAGTGAGTCCTATCAACATCGTCAATAGAACGGCTAAAGAAAAATGTTTCTGTTTCATTTTATCATTGTATTTTAAGTTTGAATCGAATTACAGCAACAAATATCAAAAAATAATCTGAGATACAATGATACAAGCAACATTATTTAATTCAAAAAACAGACTTTAATCGCCTATTAAATAAAAAAGGGACACTCTTTTCACAAAGAATGTCCCGCAACAATCAACTTACAATCGTTAGATAACAAACATTACTAACTATTATAAGCGTTTTCGCCATGTTCATAGATGTCCAAGCCTTCCTCTTCTTCGCGAGGTGCTACTCTGATACCTACTAATTTATCTACTAATTTAAACAAAATATATGTCAATATACCGCTGTATACCATCGAAAAAATTGTAGCAATAAGTTGCACCAATAGTTGGTGCCAATCACCATATAGTGCTCCTTCGGCACCTGTGGCACCGGTAACTGCCTTTGTGGCGAATACACCGGTTAAGATAGAACCGATAATACCGCCTATGCCATGAACACCGAAAGCATCGAGCGAATCATCGTAGCCTAGTTTGATTTTCACAAAGGCTACCATCCAGAAACAGACAAGGGCAGAAACAGCGCCGATACAAATTGCACCAAGCAGACCGACCGAACCAGATGCCGGAGTGATAGCAACCAATCCAGCTACGGCACCGGTACAGACACCAACGGTTGTCGGTTTCTTGTTGAGTACCCAATCTATTATCATCCAGGTGAGAGCAGAAATACAAGTGGCAATATGTGTCACAAGAAAGGCGTTCGCATCTAGTCCGTCGGCAGTGAGTCCACTTCCTGCATTGAAGCCAAACCAGCCTAACCATAGAAAGGCCGCTCCTATGAAGACATACGGTACTTGATGAGGAAAAGAAGTATGTCCGGTGCGGTAGCCACTACGACGCCCTAACATCAAACACATCACCAGGGCAGAGATACCGGCATTAATATGTACTACAGTACCACCGGCAAAGTCGATTGCTCCCATCTGTTGAAGCCATCCACCACCCCATACAAAATGAGCCATGGGATCGTAGACGAGGATGGACCATAATACGGTGAAGAACAAGAAACCCGAGAACTTGACGCGTTCGGCAAAGGCACCGATAATCAGTCCTGGAGTAATCACTGCAAACATACATTGAAATAATACAAAGAGTATTTCGGGTATGCCCGATGGAGAAATTAAAGAAGCGGTAGTGACGCCATTCAAGAAGACTTTGTCAAAACCGCCTATTATATTTCCTATTGGTGTTCCTGCAAAACCTTTACCAAACACCCAACTGTAGCCGAAGGCCACCCATAGCACACTGACGGCACAGACGCATATTAAACATTGCATCAAGATGCTGAGCACATTTTTTTGTCTCACCAGTCCGCCATAAAACAAAGCCAAGCCAGGAATAGTCATCAGCATCACCAGAATGGTAGCTACTGTCATCCAAGCTGTATTTCCCGTATTCAGTGTTTGAGTTGTTGTAGTCGCACCTTGGGCGACGGCATCGAAAGGTAATGTAAACAAAAGAATCAGTACTAAATATAAATATCGTTTCATGTTATCCTAATAATAAAATGTTATCCTATATAATATATGTATCTCAATCTATTTATCTTCTTTATCCTGATCGTAAAGAGAGATATCACCTCTTTCGCCGGTTCGTATCCTGATGGAATCGTCGATTGGAGAAATGAATATTCTGCCATCGCCAATATCACCAGTTCTTGCATGTTCCATGATGGCTTTCACTGTTTTGTCCACATTTTTATCGCGAACTACCAGTACCACCATTGTACGCTCTATCGAACTAGTGTCATAGACGATGCCTCGAAATATCCTTTCTTGGCGAGTCTTTCCAACCCCTCTCACGTCGTAGTATGAAAGCCATTCGATATCAGCTTCCAGAAGAGCTTGTTTCACCTCTTCAAATTTTGACTTACGAATAATTGCTTCAATCTTCTTCATAATTCATTAATCAATTAAATAAAAAAATGTCATCCTGAACAATCTTTATTCTACCTTAAATAAAACAACCTATAACAGAAGGTTCACCTTGTTTATGCACTTTAGTAACCACATAATTATTATAAATCCTAAACAATATATTTCTGACTTAAGGAGCTTCTCAGCCTATAGTCTTTACTAACCTATTGAAAACAATCCCTCTTATTAATTTCTCATTTTTTTTATCAAAACAGTAAACTTTTAGTCTTTTGGTTTATTATTACACTGCAAATATATCACTTTTATATTAAACTCCAAAATAAATAATCATATTTTCAATAAAAAAGTTAGAAAACTATCTTTTTGAATATTATTTTTGATTTTGTCTTTCCTTTTTGATAATAGAATATATTCGTCCTATACTTCCTCTAGTCTCTAAGTATATAGCTTACAAAGAGTAAGGAGAAGTTATAAGCAAACATTTTCTTTTCTCATTTCAAATTGTTTTTGTAATTTTGCGACCAATTATATAGTTAATATTCAAGCAAAATGGAATTACCAAGCAAATACAGTCCCACTGACGTGGAATCTAAATGGTACCAGTACTGGTGCGATCATCATCTTTTTAGTTCGAAACCCGACAATCGCGAACCTTATACTATCGTGATTCCTCCACCAAATGTGACTGGCGTGCTGCACATGGGACACATGCTGAACAATACCATTCAAGATATTCTAGTTCGTCGTGCCCGGATGGAAGGCAAGAATGCTTGCTGGGTACCTGGCACCGATCACGCTTCTATCGCAACCGAAGCCAAGGTGGTGAACAAACTAGCTGCTCAAGGTATCAAGAAGACCGATCTTACTAGAGATGAGTTCTTGAAGCATGCTTGGGAGTGGACTGACGAACACGGTGGCATCATTCTGAAACAGCTCCGCAAACTCGGCGCATCTTGCGATTGGGATCGCACCGCTTTCACTATGGACGAAAAACGTAGCGAGAGTGTGCTCAAAGTGTTCTGCGATCTTTATAATAAAGGATTGATATATCGTGGCGTCCGCATGGTCAACTGGGATCCGAAAGCGCTTACTGCTCTTTCTGACGAAGAAGTGGTCTATAAAGAAGAACATGGCAAACTCTATTATTTAAGGTATAAGATAGAGGGCGAAGATGGTTATGCTGTTGTGGCTACCACTCGTCCGGAGACTATAATGGGTGATACTGCAATGTGTATCAATCCGAAGGATCCCAAGAATCAACATCTCAAAGGCAAGAAAGTCATCGTTCCTTTGGTGAACCGTGTCATTCCTGTTATCGAAGACGAATATGTTGATATCGAATTTGGTACCGGTTGCTTGAAAGTTACTCCTGCTCACGATCCTAACGACTATATGCTGGGCGAGAAGTACAATTTGCCTTCAATAGATATTTTCAACGACAACGGAACAATTAGCGAAGCTGCTGGCATGTATGTCGGCATGGACCGTTTCGATGTTCGTAAACAGATTGAGAAAGACTTGCAGAATGCCGGACTCTTGGAGAAGATAGAAG
>DAIUBN010000179.1:0-5705 GCA_036846645.1 Bacteroidaceae bacterium
TACAGCTTTGACCAGCGTTGACATACCAAATGTAACGACAATAGGCAATAACGCTTTCGATGGATGTAGTGCTCTGGCCAGCATCAATCTGCCCAAAGTAACGAGTATAGGCGAACAAGCATTCCAGGGCTGTTCAGCTCTCACCGAAATCAATCTGCCAATGCTCCAAACATTCACCGGTGGTGCAGTATTCAACAACTGTACAAACCTTACCAAGATTACATTGGGCGGCGGCACAGGCTGGGGAGGATTTTTAGGAATCAATACAAAGAACAGTGAAAGCCTCTTTAATGGCATTGGCAATAATTGCACACTCCATTTGCCCGCAGATCAAGAGGTAGCTGGTACTGTATGGACTGTAGTATTGAGCGATGGTACTAAGCAAGCACAAACAGTTAGTGTTACTGCTTTTGCACACATCTATGTAGGAACGACTCAAATAAAATAAATAACAATACAAGTTATAATAGTCGTAAAGCGGAGTGTATCGTGATGATATGCTCCGTTTTTTATTTTGAAACAATCACTATGATACAATATGATATACAAAATGGTATGCAGTGCAGAAATCAACCAAATAGAAGTACGAAATATCTCCAACAAACTGTAGATAACCTACCCCACTTTCATGAATGCGAAGTATACCGCCATAATGAGACAGACAAAGGCAGCAACGTGATTCCAATGAAATGTTTCGCCTTTGAAAAGCAAGGTAGTGAAGATAGTGAACACCATGAGGGTGATGACTTCTTGAATCACCTTGAGCTGAATGAGTGAAAACGGACCGCCATTGCCCGAGAAACCAATGCGATTGGCTGGTATCTGAAAAGAATACTCGGCAAGTGCGATGCTCCACGAAAAAAGTATAACCAAATAGAGTGGCCAGTTGGATATTACCTTCATCTCTTGCAGTTTGAGATGTCCGTACCAAGCGAAAGTCATAAAGATGTTGGAGACAATGAGAAGGAGTACAGTATATAATGATTTCATTCTATATGTTATTTTATAAACGGGTGCAAAGTTAGATAAAATAATAGAAATAACATAAGGACATGATTGAAGAATCGTCTTGAAGTATTGATTGAAACGTCCTCACGTTTTGAATGAATCATCAAGACGTTTCGCACAAAACATGAAGACGATTTTTAAGGAGTAGAATAGTCATGCACGATTGCCACTATACCCTGACGCATCAACTCGCTGACAACGAATGCTATAGATGTGTACATACTACACCGCCAGCGAAGATGAGGCTCAAAATCGAGTCCACAGTATATTCTAATCACGTTTTTTAAAATCAACCTCTGTTTAGAATGTTTCTAAGTTTAGCTTGTTCGTAAATGACGTATCCACAGTATACTGTAGAGCCACTTTTAATATACATTTCTCACGGCAGTGCATATAGTACACAGCAAAAGCATTATGGCACAGCACTTTATTGCGTAGGGGTTGAGTGGCAATAGCATTTGGGGATTTTGTTATATCATATATTTCCATGCCGGTACGACGTGAATAGTATAACCATCAGCTTCTATAACAGACTCTTCTTCCATTGTCAATATATATAGCTGGTCGCAATGAGTATCATGGGCAGCCTCGAGCAAACCATCCAATTCTCTTTGGTAAGTATCGGTGGCATTCATGGACCATGTGACTTGGTATAACGCCTTGACTTTGAAATCTTCTTGAAGCACAAAATCACATTCTTTCTTGCCACGAAAATAAGATAACTTTCCATCAATAGGAAGTGTGCGATTCAAATGCAGAAATACCAGATTCTCGAGTAATTTACCTCTGTCATCGGAAGAAGGATGAATAAAAATGGAGCGCAAACCATTGTCGATACAATAATATTTGTTGTCGGACAATGACTCTTTGACAAGCGAAGCAGTATAGCGGGGCAAAGAAAAGAACAGATACATAGATTTGGTTTGCTCTATCCATTCATATAAAGAATTCTTGCCAATACTGACACCCTGAGATTTCATTTCATTGTATATCTTATTAATAGAAGTAGGTTTTGTCAAATTGGTCATCACTCTACTAACAAAATACTTCACACTTTGAGGATTGGTGATACCATAATGTTCTATCATATCCTTATATATCATCACATAATAATACTCCTGCAATATCCGATCACGATAAATAGTACGAGACAAAGCAATCTCAGGAAAAGCCCCATAAAAAAGATAATCTTTGAAGGCATTGACAATCAATGCCCGATTGGCAGAAGAATGATAATTGGTATCAATACCTTTGAAAGAACAATATTCGGAAAATGACAAAGGATACTCTTCATATTGCAAACAACGTCCACGAAGAGAAGACGATATCTCGGAAGATAACATTTTGGAATTACTTCCCGTAATGAATATATGCTTGCAATATTGCTCATAGATGCGACGGACGAACTGTTCCCACCCATCAGCCATCTGCACTTCATCGAAAAACATATAAACATCTTTCAACATGATAGCAGGATACAGCTCTCTATAAGATTGTATAATCAAGTCAAATTCATCCTTCTGAAAATCGAATCTCTCATCATCAAAATTCAAAAACAATATCTGTTCCTTCTTTACTCCATATTTACCAATGAGTGTATTCATCAGATAAAACAATAAAGAGGACTTACCGCAACGTCTCACACCTGGCACAGTAATAATCTTGTCGGCATCTATAGGTAGTTGAAGTTCACGCTGATATACGTCAATAGGCAATGAATCTTGGAAGTCGACGATGAGCTGTTTGATTAGTTCTTTCTCTATCATAAAGACAATATAATTAATTTGTTTCCTTTTGAGAAAGACAAAAATAGATAATATTTTCCTTATAGCAAAGAAACTATATGCAATTTTGTTCTAAATCGGGTCAGAGGCACAAAAAAAAAGCAGGACCTTGCACTTCTGCAAAGTCCCACTTGTGAGTATTACCTTCTATAATAAGTATCTTTATAGTGGAATGTACTGAACGAAAGCTTCCATAGCTTCGTAGGATGCCAAACCGAGTTTATCGTAGATTGATGCGGTATTACGGTTGCGGTCTTCACTACGCTGCCAGAACAGACGTTCGTCGTTGCCCAAGAATGGAGCACTTTCCATTTGTGACTGATGCTTCAAGATGCTATTACGTTTAGCACGAAGTTCTTCAGGACTCAATGGAACAGCCATTTCGATGTTCTCAATTTCCCATTCTGCCCATGCACCACGATACATCCAGATACGGCAATCTTTGAGCCATTCGGCCTTTGCTTCTTTCTCCAAATCGATAGCAGCAAGTACGGCATTAGTACATACTTTGTGCGTTCCGTGAGGATCGGCCAAGTCGCCAGCAACGAAGATTTCTTGAGGTTGAACCTTCTGCAAGAGTGCACGAACAATCTTCACATCAGCTTCGCCGAGTGGATTCTTCTCGATACGACCTGTTTCGTAGAATGGCAAGTCGAGGAAATGAACGCGTTCCAAAGGAATCTTATTGTAAGTACAAGCGGTACGAGCCTCGCCACGACGAATCAGACCTTTGATAGTCAGGATATCACGAGAATCAATATCACCATCTTTCTTCTTATCTAAGAATTTACGGATATCGGCATACTTATCAGTAATCACCTTATCAGTAGAATTATTGAATATCTGATTGAAACCATTGATGAAGTGCAAGAAACGGATAACTTCTTCATCGCCAACAGCGATATTACCAGAAGTTTCGTATGCCAAATGTACTTCATGTTTCTGTTCTACCAAACGACGAATTGTGCCACCCATAGAAATGACATCATCATCGGGGTGCGGAGAGAAAACAATAACACGTTTAGGGAATGGTTTGGCACGCTCAGGACGATAAGTATCATCTGCATTTGGTTTGCCACCAGGCCATCCGGTAATGGTATGTTGAAGATCGTTGAATATCTTGATATTGACATTGTAGGCCGAGCCGAACTTAGCCAACAATTCACTCAAACCATTTTCATTATAGTCACGGTTAGTGAGTTTCAAGATTGGTTTGCCGGTGAGCTGACATAACCAAACAATAGAGCTACGAATCAGTTTATCATCCCAATCGCAAGAAGTAACCAACCAAGGACGACGGATACGAGTCAGATCGTTGGCTGAAGAAAGATCGAGTACTACTCGACTATTGTTGTGCGACTGAAGATAAGAAGCAGGAATAGAATCCGTCATTTCGCCCTCAACACAGCGTTTCACCATATCGGCTTTCTCTTCGCCCCATGCCAGCAAGAAGATTTTCTTTGCAGCCAGGATAGTAGAAACGCCCATTGTGATAGAACTGACTGGAGTATTCTCTATCTTACCAAATATCTTTGTTGCCTCGTTGCGAGAATCGTTATCGAGCAAAATAAGACGTGTGGTAGAGTTGATGCGCGAACCGGGTTCGTTGAAAGCGATATTTCCTACACGGCCAATACCGAGTATAGCGATATCGATACCACCAAAGCTCTCTATACGTTGTTCATATAGACGGCAATACTCGAAGATATCTGTCTGAGCAATAGTACCCGTTGGAGAGAAAACGTTCTGCATATCAATATCAACATGGTCGAGCAACATTTCTTTAAGGAAATTCAAATTGCTATTCACTGCCCCTTTAGACAATGGATAGTACTCGTACATATTAAATACGATAACATTAGAGAAGCTCAATCCTTCTTTTTCGTGCATTCTGACCAGCTCCGCATAAAGAGAGCGAGGAGAATTGCCACCAGGCAAAGCCAAGACACAGAAGCGGCCATCTCTTTGTTTGTTACGAATTGTTTGTGCGATCTCGAGAGCAACGTGTTGTGTACCTTCCTCAACTGAGGCATAAATGTCGGTAGGGATTTTTTCGAATCGGGTTAGCACCGATCTCTCAAAAGCATTCTCAGGTCTGAAATACTTCGGTGACACATTCTTGAGACTGATTTGAGAAGTTAGGTTTGTTTTCATTACAGTAGATATATTTAATTTAGAAAAATAAATGTTCTCAACAAAAAGTTATTTCTTCATCTTAAATTGTACTGCAAAGTTAGTTATTACCAAATTAAAAAACTATTTTTGCAATTAAAATAGTGTTATATATGAAGAAAATATTATTTACTATATGTTTATTATCCTTAATTAGTACTGCTCTATGGTCTCAGCAACAAGATTCTATTGTCGGAGTACGATTGCAGAATTACTTTTCACAATACAAAAAGACATACGTCACCCCCAAACTGTCTTCATTCAATATAGATTACGATAAACGCACCATTAATATATATGCTTCCGAAGCTTTCGGCTATCAGGCCTTCCGACCGGAAAATGTAGATAGTATTTATCAAGATATGAAATCTTTGCTGCCTGGACCGATAAGATTTTTTAATACTACACTCTATACAGACGGTAAACCGATAGAACAGCTTATACCTAATATATATAGGAGAAGGTTGAAGAAAGATGCAGAGCGAATGGAAACAGACTTGATTTCCGAATCGGCGCCATGGGTAACACCTTTATCATCAGCATTCAAAGTGACCCGCGGACTTCAGAAAAGACACATAGGATTATGGCAAAGTCATGGCAAGTATTATGCTAAAGGAAACGGATGGTTGTGGCAACGTCCCCGATTGTTCTGCACCACCGAAGATTTGTTTTCTCAATCGTTTATCGTTCCCTACCTGATTCCGATGCTCGAACATGCCGGAGCATACGTCTTCACCCCCC
>DAIUBN010000180.1:0-5600 GCA_036846645.1 Bacteroidaceae bacterium
AGCGGTGATATCGGTAGATATGAAATCGATAGTGCAGAAGTGCGGTATTGGCGATAAAGAAAATGAATCACTCAAACAACATTTGTCGGATGCATTGAAGAACGGACTCAATAGTGAGACCTCCAGCCGATTGCAGAAGATACTCGATAAACCATCCAACTCAGGACTTGATTTGACAGAACCGATTTATATCTTCAAAGCCGGTGAGTTTGACGGTGCTACAGTTGCTTCGCTTTGTGTTGACGATAAGGGCGATTTGAACTCTACTGTCGAAGATTTGGCTAAGAGCCAGCTCTGTACTCCTCCCGAAGATGCGGGAGATTATCAGTTCACCATCGTTATGGGAAAGGCCGTGTTGGCTTACAACCGTGGAACTGCTCTATTGATTGAATCCAAAGGTGGCATGTCGGAGAAAGTAAGATCGGGTCTCGATAAAGTGATGAAATTCAAAGAAGAAGATAGCTTTTGCGCAAACGAAGCTTTCGGTCTCCTTAAAGATAGCAAAGGCGATGTCAGTTTCTATGTATCGACTAAGACAGCACCGGAGGCGAAAGGGCCTTTTGCCAATGCCACAACTTCTGCTTCTCCTTCTGATGCAAAAGGTATGCAGTTTGTTGGTGATATGACCTTCTCTGACGGATTGATATCCATGAAGATAGATAGATATGGCGAGTCGAAGCAAAGTGCCGGAACAGGAATGAAACCTATAAGTAATGCTGTGATGACTTTTTTACCGCAGCACATGCCTATCATGTTCACCATGGGTATGGATGGTGCAAAGGCCTATAAAGAGTTGGCAAACGATAATTCGTTTGGCGATGCACTCAAGTTGCCGCTCATTGAGAAACTCTTCGATTCTATAAAGGGCGATCTGACCATTGGTTACAACTCGTTTGGTAAGACCGAACCTACTTTCCTAGCTTATGCTCAGATTACCAACACGCAAGCTGTGAAGAGCATTTATACCACATTCAAGGCTCAGAAAGACAATGATCTTGGTTCGCTCACCAAGAAATCCGAGAACGACTATATTTTTAAAGCTGCCGATAAGACCATATATTATGGTATAATAGGCAATGTGATGTATATTACTAACGATGTTTCGCTTGTTCATTTCAAAGTGACAGGCGGCACATACGCCCAAAATCCATATTCGTCACAGACCAAGGGCAAGACCATGTTCTTCGTGTTTGATACTTCCGAGATAAAAGGACAGCCCGCTTTGCAAAAGAAACTCGGTCCAGTAGTCTCGGCGGCTCTTGCTCAGAATGTAGTTTGTGTGAAGGGTAGCAATGTAGGAACAGAGAGTTGGAATGTAGAGATGATATGGAAAGACAAACAGACCAACGCTCTCAAACAGATAGTAAAAATAGTACGGCAAATGGCCGGTATGTAATAAATAATTATGAATAGTATTAAATTGCAGCATACGCTCCCCAATGTCTTTATGGAGCGCACTGACATTCATTCGGACATCTGGCTTCAAGATGTTGCTTTCGAGAAAGGCAAAACTTATCTTGTAGAAGCGGCATCGGGCACCGGAAAGTCGTCTTTGTGTAGCTTTATTTATGGCTATCGAAAAGATTATCAGGGTAAAATAACATTTGATGAAGAAGATACCCGCAATTATAGTATCGATAAGTGGGTTGATGTTCGCAAACGTACGTTGAGCATCTTGTTTCAAGAGTTGCGTATATTTCCCGAGCTGACTTCTCTCGAGAATATTCATCTGAAGAACGGTATTACCAATTTCAAAACGGAGAAAGAGATTCTTTCTTACTTTGATATGCTGGGTATCGGCGATAAGCTCAATCAGAAAATGCAGTTCCTCTCTTTCGGACAGCAGCAACGTGTGGCTTTCATCCGCACACTGTGCCAGCCTTTCGATTTCGCCTTCCTCGACGAACCAATCAGTCACCTCGATGATGTGAATGCCGCTATTATGGGAAAGATGATTACCGAAGAGGCTCAACGCCAAGGAGCAGGTATCATCTGTACTTCTATCGGTAAGCATATTGAGTTGCCCTACGATACGATATTCAAACTATAAACGATTTACGAAAAGATAACAACAATGAATAATTTAATTTGGAAACTTCTTCGTCAGCATATCAGTGTGGGACAGCTCACCGGTTTCTTTTTTGCCAATCTGTTTGGTATGATGATTGTCCTGCTCAGCATTCAGTTTTATAAAGATGTCATTCCGGTATTCACCGAAGGCGACAGCTTTATGAAAGCCGACTATATGATTGCTAGTAAAAAGATAAGCACTATCGGAACTTTTGCAGGAAGTACAACAACTTTTACCGATGCCGATATCACTGATATGCGCAACCAGCCTTTCACTAAGAAGGTAGGTAAGTTCACTTCTTCTCAATACAAAGTATCTGCCGGGCTGGTCACTAAGGGATTCGGCCAGCCTCTCAATACCGATATGTTCTTCGAATCTGTTCCCGATGAGTTTATCGACAACAGTCTGAAGAAATGGAAGTTCACTCCTGGTGATACTTCTATACCTATTATAATACCTCGCACTTATCTCAGCCTTTACAACTTCGGTTTCGCCCAAGCTCGCAATATGCCGAAGATTTCGGAAGGTATGGTCGGTATGATTCAGATGAACATTGTGATTCATAGCAATGATAATTCTAAAACAGCTCACTTCACCGGTAATATTATCGGTACATCCAATCGTCTGAACACCATTCTGGTGCCTCAGAAGTTTATGGATTGGGCCAACAACGAATATGCTCCGGGTAGCAAGCCCGAAACTTCTCGACTCATTGTCGAAGTTCATAATCCGGGTGATGGCAACATTGCTACCTATTTCCAAAAGAAGAACTACGACACGGAGAACGATAAATTGAACGCTGGCAAAACGGCCTTCTTCCTTCGCCTCATGGTGGGTATCGTGATGACGGTCGGATTGCTTATCAGTGTGCTTTCGTTCTATATTCTGATGCTCAGCATTTTCTTGTTGCTGCAGAAGAATACCACGAAACTAGAGACACTGTTGCTCATCGGGTTCAGTCCGAATAAAGTGGCAATGCCGTATCAGATGCTCACGCTGATACTCAATATCGTTGTGCTTCTTATCTCTGTTGGGTTGGTGGCTTGGCTGCGTACTTACTACACATCCACTATACAGTTGCTTTTCCCTCAGTTGGAAGTTGCTACGTTGTGGCCTACTATCATTTGTGGTTTGCTACTGTTTGCTATCGTTTCAGTGATCAATATCATTGCCATCCGCCGCAAAGTGTATGGCATCTGGGTACATAAATCATGAACGGCGATTCGAAATATAACCTGATTACAATATTAGGGCCGACGGCATCGGGTAAGACAACCTTTGCCGCCGCCCTTGCTTACAATCTCGATACAGAGATTATCAGTGCCGATTCGCGTCAGCTCTATCGTGGCATGGATATCGGAACCGGCAAGGATATCGAAGAATATACCGTTTGCGGCAAGCAGATTCCTTATCATCTTATAGATATTGCCGAACCGGGTTATCGATACAATCTCTTCGAGTATCAGCGAGATTTCCTCTCGGCCTACAATTCTATTCTACAAAAAGACAAACTTCCTATTCTTTGTGGCGGTACAGGACTCTATATTGAGTCGGTGCTGAAGGCTTATCGTATGCATCCGGTGCCCGAAAATCCTGAGTTGCGTCAAACCTTGGAAGGCAAATCGCTCGAAGAACTCACAGCTATCTTGTCGACCATGAAGACACTTCACAATACCACCGATGTGGATACAGCGAAACGTGCCATTCGTGCCATCGAGATACAGACCTATTATCAAGAGCATCCCGTGGAAGAACGCGAATTTCCCGAAATCAATTCGCTCACTATCGGTGTGGATATCGACCGAGATCTTCGTAGAGAGAAGATTACTCGAAGGCTGCACGACCGTCTCGACAACGGTATGATAGACGAAATAAAGCGACTGCTCGATAGTGGCATCCAGCCCGATGATCTTATTTATTATGGACTGGAATACAAATATCTCACCCTCTTTGTCATTGGAAAGCTATCGTATGAAGAGATGTTCTCACAGCTCGAAATCGCCATTCATCAGTTTGCCAAACGCCAGATGACATGGTTTCGTGGTATGGAACGTCGTGGCATACCTATTCATTGGATAGATGCATCGCTGCCTACCGAAGAAAAGATAGAGCAGGTGAAAACAATGCTTTAGAATTGTATAGGGCCTATAAGCTTTATAGCCCCTATAGGCCAAATATAGAGAATAAAAGAGTTTAAAATTTCAACAATATCCTTTGTATTCCGATTGGCAAACACTATCTTTGTAACTCACAAAAAAAGAATCAACTCACGCTATTATGGGAACAATTAAATGTATTGGAGTTTTGACTTCCGGAGGTGATGCCCCAGGAATGAACGCAGCCATCCGTGCGGTGACGCGTGCTGCTATCTATCATGGACTAGAGGTAAAAGGAATATATCGCGGATATCATGGATTAGTAACAGACGAAATAGCCGAATTCAAAAGTCAGAATGTAAGTAATATCATTCAACTAGGTGGAACAATTTTGAAAACTGCCCGTTGCAAAGAATTTACTACGCCCGAAGGACGAAAACAAGCTTACGAGAATATGCAGAAAGAAGGTATTGATGCATTGGTAATCATCGGTGGTGATGGTTCGCTGACTGGTGCTCGCATCTTTGCCCAAGAGTATGATGTACCTTGCATCGGTTTGCCGGGAACAATCGATAACGACCTTTTTGGCACCGATACAACAATCGGCTACGATACTGCATTGAATACGATTCTCGATGCCGTAGATAAGATTCGAGATACTGCTACTTCTCACGAACGTCTCTTCTTCATTGAGGTGATGGGACGTGATGCCGGCTTCCTGGCAATCAATGGAGCTATTGCTTCGGGTGCTGAAGCTGCTATCATTCCGGAAGTTAGTACAGAAGTCGACCAATTGGAAGAGTTCATCAAGAACGGTTTCCGTAAGTCCAAAAACAGTAGTATTGTACTCGTTGCCGAGAGCGAACTCACCGGCGGTGCAATGCATTATGCCGAACGTGTGAAGAAAGAATACCCGCAATACGAAGTACGTGTCACCATACTTGGCCACTTACAGCGTGGTGGTAGTCCTACGGCTCACGATAGAATCTTGGCAAGCCGCCTTGGTGCTGCTGCTATCGATGCTTTGCTCGAAGACCAGCGCAACGTAATGATTGGTATCGAAAACGATTCTATCGTCTACGTTCCATTCAGTAAGGCCATCAAGAACGATAAGCCTTTGAAGCCCGAACTGATTAACGTGCTCCACGAATTGTCTATCTGATTTTTTCAAATCATATATAGAAACAGAAAAACGCTCTGCCTCATACGGCGGAGCGCTTTTTCTTTATAATAGTCTAAACTTTAGGCTATAACCTTCTGCGCTCAATTGATAAAACTGAATTACCTTTGATGAAAAATCCGATTCATCAAGTCATAAAACTTGTCGCATCAAAGAGTATTCTAAGAATTAAGCTTGTATTTATTAAAATAAAGGCTTTGTTTTAATAAATACAAGCTTAGTTTTAATAAATGCAAGCTTGATTCTTAGAATT
>DAIUBN010000181.1:0-5579 GCA_036846645.1 Bacteroidaceae bacterium
ATGAAGAATATCCTTAATATTACACTCCTCGATATTAAAATTCCCATCTTTATTTTCAATGTCTGATATCTCGAACACTTTTTTGACAGCAGCCAAAAGTTGATTCACGTCGTCTTGAATGACTTTGATATAAGTTTCGTTATTATCTTTATCTTCCGGGTTTGAAGAAAGCAAATTCGAGAAGCCCACAATACCATCTAAAGGTATTTTGACCTCTTTCGACAGATTACGAATAAATTCAGTCTTAAGGCGATCATTATTTTCAGCTTTATTCTTCGATATGATTAATTCCTTGGCAGTCTTCTCGCGTTGGAAATTAGCATGAAAGAGAAAAGTAATTAAAACAACTAGCACAATAATAAATGCAAAAGTAAACAGAACGATGACCTTGTTTTGCTCATAGAAAGAGACAGGCTTGCCTACCAATATACTTCCAGAAGGCAACTTGCTCTCATTAATACGATATTCTTTTAATTGTTTGTAGTCGAACATATAACGATAAGGAGTCTTAGAGAGAACTTTCATTTTAGCAATGTCAGCTCCTTTGAAATAATTGGATACCATCATGGCAATAGTTTTTCCCTGATCGTAATGAGATATCACCTTTCCACCGAAAGTGCCATACGGAATAGCCGAGCTCCAAGGATAAAAAATCGGAGCATGATAGTGAGAACGTATCATATCTATAGCATCCTTAAAAGAAAGAGCCTTGCCAGACTTATCTTCGAAAGCCGACAAGAATAACATCGGAACATCAGGATCTAGTTGGCCAAGTACCTTGCAGAAGTCTTCGAAAGTATAATTATCAAACCATAACATTTCTATATGAAGATTCTTGAAAGAACCGACAACCCGCATCATATTTAAATAATCATTGTACCCTGAAGTAGAGTGATCACTGACAACATATATCTTATTATATTTAGGAAATAGTTTCAGAATAATATCGATAGTTCCTTTGAATGGTGCAATCTCCAGAATGCCTGTTACCAAAGGATTCTTGTTCATCGACAATCCGAAGGAGACATTATTAACCCCCATGAAGAACACCGGGATACCCTTAAATAAGGTATGTTGTCTGTCGACGACAAAGTGCAGTGCTGCATCATCGCTGGTGATAATAGCATCATAACGAGGTACGCGAGAAAGGGAAAAAGTCAGACGCCGTTCGTATGAAATAAGATTATCTTTTTCGGGAAACTGCTTACAGTCCATATAGTCTATATCGACAATAACATTAGGCAAGTCCAACACAGACATGATACCTTGATATTGTTCTAAAGCTGTATGAAAAGACAAAGAATAGGAGCTAAGAAAAAGAACACGCTTAACAGTATGCATTCCCATAGAGGCAATACATACAGAAGGCATTAAGAACATGACAATCATTGCTAATCGTCTGAACAGATCTTTAAAGCCTAAAAATTGAAAAGTTGCGTCGTCTTCCATAGATTTCCATCGTGCATGGTTACAAAGATAAACAATCTTTTCAGAAAAACAAACGAATAAAAAAGAAAAGGGTATCTGCCTTCTTACTATCGACAAATACCCTAATACTATAATGTTATTCTATCTCATTCGAAAGTCTCTGCAACCTTCTTCAGATTATCTATGATTGGAATATGCTGCGGACAATGCTCTTCGCACTGGCCACATTCGATACAATCGGAAGCCTGACCATGAGTCTGCCCCAACACCGAATAATAGGTCGATGTATTGAGCCATTGCTCACCCTTGCCGAACTGCTTGATAGAGTTGTAGAGCGCAAAGTATTCGGGAATCGAAATATGCTGCGGACAACCGTCAGTGCAATAATGACAAGCCGTACAAGGTATGGCTATCGCCTTACTAATAATGTCACCGGCTTTCTCGATAATCGCCTTCTCTTTCTTGTCAATCGGTTTGAAGTCTTTCATGAAAGAAGTATTGTCTTCCAATTGCTGCATATCACTCATACCGCTTAGCACCATCATGACATTGTCTAGCGAAGCCGCATAACGAACGGCCCACGAAGCAGGAGTCATATCGGGATGCACTTCCTTGAACATTTGTTCGACTTCGGCTGGCACTTTAGCCAAAGAGCCACCCTTTACCGGCTCCATCACGATGACCGGCTTTCCATATTTAGTAGCGAGATCATAGCATTTGTGAGCCTCGATAGTAGGATTCTCCCAATCCAGATAGTTAATCTGCAACTGCACAAACTCCGGTTCGGGATGTTCTTTAAGAATCTGTTCCAACAGTTTGGAGTCATCATGGAAAGAGAAACCGATATGTTTAATCTTTCCTGCTGCCTTCATACGTTGAATGAAACCGAATCCATCGGTGCGCTGCATGGTGGCATAATATTCTCTATTGAGGCAATGCAACCAGTAGTAATCAAAATATTCTACCCCGCAACGCTGCAATTGGATGTCGAAGATGCGTTGTAAATCATCGGCTGTATTGACCAGCCAACAAGGCATCTTATCGGTCACCGTATAAGCTGTGCGCGGATAGCGTTCTGACACTGCCACACGAAAAGCATCTTCGCTCTTCTCACTGTGGTAAGGATAAGCCGTATCAAAATAAGTGAATCCTTGTGCCAAGAACGTATCAACCATTTTCTTGAAAAGTTCGATATCAATAGATGTCGCGTCGTCGGGATTCTTCAACGGCAAGCGCATCATTCCAAAGCCTAGTTTCTTCATTCTATATTTTATTCTCTTTCCTTATCATCTATTTGCGAATGATATATTTGATGAAAGCATAACCACCAAATACTTGCAACATCATTCCAGGAATTCCTAGACGGAAATCTTGCAGAGCAGTCATTAAGTTGCCAGCCATAGCCCATTCACCCAATGTTCCAATAACCTGATAAAGCAATACTACTGCGACGAGAGCTAGGATAGATACTTTCTGATAACGATGAGCAATATATCCAGCAGCAATAGCCAGTAGTATAGATTTCATCAAGATAGAAGGTAATACAGCCAAAGCAGGCATGCCAAATAGCAATGAATTGATGACTGGAGAAAGAACTGCGGTGAGCAGACCCACCTTCATACCATATTTATATGCTCCTACCAAAGTAAAGAAATAAATAGGTAGAAAAATCCAGCCACCCATAGGGAGTAGATGACACAACTGAGGCAATACAATATTACCAACGATAAAAAGAGCGGCAAAGAGATAAGTTTTCTCTTGGCGATAGCTCAACGAGTAAAGTTTTAAATTTGCTTCCATTTTACAATGCATTTATTAATTTGATTTCTTTTTCATATCTTCTATAAACTGTGTGATGACTGGCAATAGCTCTGAAGGTGTATTGCTCACTGCACATCTTTTTTCTAAAGGACACATATCATTACCTGCTCTATTTATAATATGTGGGACTTCCTTCTCGTAGACCACTTTGATACCTCCCAATTGCAGAAGTCGCAAAGCAGGGGTACTGATAACGGGAGTCTGGAGCTCGGATATCTTGCCAAGAGCCATTACGGCTGCCGCTCCCTTGCCTACTACTTTATCTATCACCGTAGCCCCATGCAGAAAATCAGGCTCTTTCTGCAAGAGTTCGTAGAGGTCTATCACTCCCCTACGGATAAAAGTACGCTCCTCATCTCCTTTTCGGACGATACAGGAGTAATCTTTTATTTCTTCTTTTATAGTCATTGCAAATCATCCATTTTTATTGATGATACAAAGATAGAATTGTTTTTCAACTTTTCAATTAAACTTTTTACTGAATATCATACCAATTTTACTAAAGTAAATAAGTATATTTGTTAGAGCAAACGTAGTAATAGTAATTATCAGCCTTGTAAGCCATATAAGGTATATGGGCCCTATACAAAATATAATATATACTATTATGGTAGATTATTCATTGAAAAATAAAGTAGCTCTTATCACGGGGGCATCTCATGGTATTGCTCATCGAAGGACAAGCCTTATGCCACTTCATGGGCGAACCGCAAGAGACCCGTCCCTTGTGGCTTCACAATGAACAATATTTCATCTATTTACAAAGCCAGTCTAAGCCTTTGTTCAATTGATTATCAAGTTATTAATAAGACATCACTATAATAAGTCATGAAAAAACTTTGCTTTTATGTTGAATAACATACATAAGTGTAATAACAACACCAAATAAAAGTGTTACTTTTACACCCAAACTAAGAAAGTAACGTAATAAACACTAGAAACAAACATAAATTAATTAATAAACAAATCATTTTAGTATCATGGACTGGAATACACAACAATTTATCTGGCTTGATTGGCTCGTACTTGGAGTAGGAATAGCCGGTGTTATTTGGGCAGTTTATCATGCCATTCAGAAAGACAAAAAGAAAATGCAAGGAGCAGATAGTGAAGATTACCTATTCGGAAAAGGCGAACCATGGTATATCATCGGTGCTGCCATCTTTGCTGCCAATATCGGTTCTGAACATTTGGTAGGACTTGCAGGAACAGGAGCAAAGAGTGGTGTAGGTATGGCACACTGGGAAATGCAAGGATGGATGATCCTCCTTTTAGGATGGATTTTTGTTCCATTCTATGAACTGCTAAGTAAGAAATTGGGAAAGATTATTACCATGCCCGATTTCCTGAAATACCGCTATACCAAAGCAACAGGTTCTTGGCTCTCTATCATCAACCTTGTAGCTTATATCCTTACTAAAGTAAGTGTGACAGCATATACCGGTGGTATATTCTTCGAATACCTGCTTGGAATACCTTTCTGGTATGGCGCTATCGGACTAATCGTACTGACAGGTTTGTTCACTGTATTTGGTGGTATGAAAGGTGTTATGACATTGTCGGCAATACAAACTCCAATTCTTATCATCGGTTCGTTCCTCGTTCTTTTCTTGGGACTCGCAGCCCTAGGAGGAGGAAGTATAGCAGATGGTTGGACTACTATGATAGATTATTGCAGTAAGCTACATAATGGTTATGGTACAACCCACATGTTCCATTGGAACCCAGGCGATCCAATGTATCAAGATTATCCAGGATTTGTAGTCTTCCTTGGTGCATCTATCATCGGTTTCTGGTATTGGTGTACCGACCAGCACATTGTACAACGTGTATTGGGTCAGACCAAAGAAGAATCTGCTGATGTTGTGATGAAACGTGCTCGTCGTGGAACTATCGCTGCAGGTTACTTCAAACTTCTTCCCGTATTCATGTTCCTTATTCCTGGAATGATTGCAGCAGCTTTGGCAGGTCAGGGAAAATTTGATTTGAGCAACACAGACGGTGCATTTGCCTATATGGTAAAAGGTGTACTTCCTGCCGGTGTTAAAGGTATCGTGACAATTGGTTTTATCTGTGCACTTGTCACATCACTAGCTGCCTTCTTTAATTCTTGCGCTACACTGTTCACAGAAGATTTCTACAAGCCGCTACGTCGTGGAAAGAGTGAAAAGACTTATGTCAATGTAGGACGTATCGCAACAGTCGTTGTCGTATTCCTCGGCATCGCTTGGATTCCGGTAATGATGAGCCTTGGCAGTCTTTACGACTATCTGCAAGGTATACAATCTTTACTTGCTCCTGTTATGGTAGCAGTATTCGCTCTAGGTATC
>DAIUBN010000182.1:0-5433 GCA_036846645.1 Bacteroidaceae bacterium
TATATACAAAAAGAGGAACTTCAGAAATGTAGTTCCTCTTTTTTGTGATCCGCTCGGGGTGTTGGAATATGTGATATGTCATTATCTATCAGTATTTATCGCTACATAATGAGCAATAAAAACGATGTATCACACTGTAACACGGAATCATGTACCAAATGACGATAGCTATTATCGGACGGTAAGTCGTTATCAATCTTGTAAAGAACAAATGCTATCATAGTGGATTACAGGAAAATCTAATGAAGACCTCGAACTTTACCTCTAAATAGCAAGGCAAAGGTAAGAAATACATGCCATAGCGCAAAATAATTTGATGGTAATGTCCAGGGTACCGAATGATTTTTTGCCAATTCTCCGAATCAAATAGCGCCAACTGGTTGAACACTGAAAATAATTTCACAGCATTATTTGTTCTGTCAATTATAAATTGTTTAGTATCAGAACCGACTAAAAGTCGGCCTTATAATAATAGATTTTGATGAAAAACGTAATTAATTGAGCTGTGGAGCCGATTTTCTCTCAAAAAGAAACCAGTTGTCGCAAAATATTCGCTATATTTGGAGCACATTATAAATAGATTCCATTATGAGATTAAATCGCATAAAAGATGTTTTAGAAGAAAAAGGCATATCGCAAATGTGGCTTTCAAAGAAACTTGGTAAGAGTTTTAGCACGGTCAATGCCTATGCTTGCAATAGGCTGCAACCCAGTCTTGATACTCTGGCAAAAATTGGTGAAATCCTTTCAGTTGATATGAAAGACTTGATTACGGATGAGCGTGAACGAAAATAAAGAACCTTATATATCAAAAATAAGAGAGCAAAGAGATGGCTAGAATATATGATAATATTGATCAAAAGTTCGAGGCTGGTTTGAATAAAATCATTACTAGTCCCAACGTGAAACGAGTCGATTTCTGTGTGGGGTATTTTAATCTTCGAGGCTGGAAGTTAATAGTTGACCAAGTCGATCAATTATCAGGAGATTATGTTGAGGAAGAACGAAATCGTGTATTTCGCACTTGCCGCCTCATGATTGGCATGCACAGACCTAATGATGAATACATCAGAATGCTGTATGGTAAGGGTGATAAGCTGCCTGATGCAGAGATGGTTCAGCGATGCAAATTGCAGATTGCCCTTGACTTTAAGCGACAGCTCCTGCTGGGGCTACCAACTAAACAGGATGAGTGGACTTTACGCCGACTTTCAGCACAAATGAAAGGAAAGAAAGTCTGTGTGAAACTATATTTGAGAGAGCCTCTTCATGCCAAACTATACATAGCTCATCAGCCAGACGTTTATGGTGCTGAACGTATCTGTGTAATGGGCAGCAGCAATCTTACCTATGCCGGCTTAACCAAGCAAGGTGAACTGAATGCTGAATTTGCCAATGTAGATGAAACAGGAAAGTTTAGCCAATGGTTTGATGACCGTTGGGATGATAGATTTTGCGAAGATATTACAGAAGAATTAATCAATGTTATCGATAATAGCTGGGCTGCAGAGAAAGACATTCCTCCTTATTATATCTATTTAAAAATTGCCTATCATTTGAGTGAAGAGGCTCGCAATGGTATTAAGGAATTTACCTTAACGCCTGAATTTCGTCATGAGCTGTTTGATTTCCAACAGAATGCTGTTAAAATAGCAGCACGCCATTTGAATAATGACAAAAGAGGTGGAGCTATGATTGGCGATGTCGTAGGTTTGGGTAAAACTATTACAGCTTGTGCCATTGCCAAGATATATGAAATGACTTATGCTAGTAGCACACTAATTATTTGTCCTGCCAACCTACAGGGAATGTGGCAGCGATATGTGAAGAAATACGATTTAAAAGCTGATATCACCTCCATGTCGAAACCAATCGATGTGGATTCTGCTCGTTACTACCGTTTGGTTATTATCGATGAAAGTCATAACCTTAGAAATGGTGGCAAACGTTATCAAAATATCAAGGCATTGATAGAACATCAGGATAGCAAAGTACTTCTTCTTACAGCTACTCCCTATAATAAGGACTTTAGTGATTTGAGCAATCAACTCAGATTATTCATATCTGATGACCAGGATTTAGGCATACGACCAGAAGAGTATATTCGCAGTTTGGGAGGAGAGCGTCAATTCCTGCAACAACACAGTGATGTCTTCATCCGTAGTATTCGTGCTTTCGAAAAAAGTCCGTTTGTAGAGGATTGGAATGAATTGATGAAGCTATTCTTGGTACGTCGAACTCGTTCTTTTATCAAACAGTATTTTTCTAAAGAAGATCCCACCAATGGACGATTCTATTTGGAATTTCCAGATAAGACACATTCCTATTTTCCTGAGAGAAAGCCTTGTGCCGTTAAGTTTAAGACAGAAGATGGCGACCAATATAGTAGATTGTATTCTTCGGATATGATTGTTCAAATGGAAGACTTAAAACTTCCTCGATACGGATTGTATAAGTTTATAAATGAATCCCAAATTCAGAATGCCCCTCGTCATGAACAACAGATGATTGAAAATCTGTCTCGTGCAGGTCAGCGTATTATGGGGTTTTGCAAAAGTACTTTTTTTAAGCGAATTGACTCCAGCGGCTTCTCATTCTTGTTGACTATTTACCGACATATTTTACGCAACTGTGTATTTGTCTATGCGATAGATAACAAATTGCCATTACCAATTGGAGATGAAAATGCATTACCAGAAGATTATTGTGAAGATTCAGACCCATCAGCAGGTCTATTTGGCTCAGAGAGTGTTGATGCTGCTGTAGATGCAACATTGCACATTCCTACCGAATTAGATTACTACATGAAAAAGGCTGAGGAATATTACAAAATCGTCACCGGCAAAAATAATGTGGCATGGCTGCCCTCAACCTATTTTAAGCGTACTCTCAAACAACAGTTAAATAAAGACTGTGAAGTACTGATTAATATGATAAAGCTATGTGGTGATTGGCAACAAGAAGCAGATCAGAAACTGAATGAACTTCAAAAACTTTTAGTAGAAGATCATAAAAATGATAAAGTGATAGTCTTTACTCAATATAGTGACACAGCTCGATATATATACAATCAGTTAAAGAAAAGGGATGTATCATCTATTGATGTGGCAACAGGAGCAAGCGAAAGCCCTACAGCTTGTGCCGAAAAGTTCTCGCCTATCAGTAATGATATTAAAGATATGCCTCTTGCGGAACAAACAAGAATATTGATTGCAACCGATGTACTATCCGAAGGTCAGAACTTGCAGGATGCGCATGTCATCGTGAATTTCGATTTGCCTTGGGCTATCATCCGCCTCATTCAGCGTGCTGGTCGTGTGGATCGTATTGGGCAGACTGCGGATATTATTTATTGCTATTCATTCTTTCCAGCCGATGGAGTTGAGCAAATCATCAATTTACGAGGCAGGTTGAACGACCGTATCAATGAGAATGCCAACATAGTGGGTTCAGACGAAATCTTCTTTGAAGGCAATGAGCAGAACCTTCGTGATATGTTTAATGAGCGTAGTGGTGTACTAGATGATGACGATGAATCAGAAGTTGACCTTTCAAGTCAGGCTTATCAAATATGGAAGTCGGCTACCGATGCACGCCCCGAATTGAAACAGATTATTCCGAATCTTCAAAATATGATTTACTCTACCAAACAGACAAATAGTAAATTGAAAGAGGGGGTAATAACTTATGCACGCACAGCCAACGACTTTGATATTCTTACTTGGTTGGATGCCAATGGCGAAGTGGTTTCTCAGAGTCAGAAGAAGATAATACAAGCTTTAGAATGTGATGCAAATGAACCGTCATTACCAGCTATGGAACAGCATCATGAGCTGGTAAGCAAAGCCGTAGATTTAATCCAAACACAAAGTGCTACGGTCAGTGGCGGTATTCTGGGAAATAGATTTAGTACTCGTTATCGTATCATTACTTTACTTGAACACTATTATGAGCAGCCCGCTACGATTTTCTTTAACGAAGAAAGCAAGGAATTATTAAAGTTGGCAATAGACGATATTTACAATTATCCACTTCTGGAACAAACCAAATTTATGTTGGGTAGGATGCTACGTTCATCAAATAGAACAGCTAGCGACGATATAGTAGAATATGTTCTTGAGATGCGACGCACTGGAGTCTTATGTCGCATTGAGGAAGAAACGAATGAACATAAAGAGAACACCATCATTTGTTCGATGGGCCTTAAGTTTAACGATTAACGAACATGATTATGAAAAAGAATATATTTTTAGACTATGTCCGTGATGCCGATTTCAAAGGATTGTTCATCTCAGAAATGGGATGGAATAATTATCATGGTCAAGCTAAACTTCCGCTTATCACTATCGACGATATCGATTATCAGTTTTTCACCATTGCCGAACGAAGTGGCTTTCAGATTCTTCAATGTGAAGTAGAATCGATACCCACCTCCGCCATCTGCAAACGTATAGATACCAAATTGCGCCGTAGTGCCAATGACTATGTCGCTATCTATGTGCTCAAAGGTACTGAACACCATCAATGGGTGGCACCTGTCCGCCAGATGGAGAAGCGAGACCTTGTGTCTATAGAATATGAGATTGCCGATAAGGCGGACTTTATCTTTTCTAAGATCGATGACTTGTCTTTCGATAATACAGAAGTCACTACTATTATTGATGTAAAAGAACGTATCCAAGGCACTTTCGCCATCAACAGCGAGAAGGTGACCAAGGACTTTTATACTGGTTTCAAAAAAGAGCACGATGCTTTTGCCAAGTTCATTACGGGTATTGACGACCAAATTACAGACTTGAAAAAGAACCGAAACAAGCAGTGGTACACCTCTGTGATGCTCAACCGTTTGATGTTTTGTTATTTCATTCAGAAGAAAGGCTTCTTGAATGGCAATGTAAATTATCTCCGTGATAAATTGGTTTGGTGTAAAATAAAGCGGGGGGAAGATAAATACTTCCGTTCATTCTATCTGCAATTCCTTATTCATCTCTTTCAAGACGGACTGAATGATCCCAAGCATACCCCTGAATTTGAAGATGTTTATGGTCGTATTCCTTATCTCAATGGTGGTATGTTCGACCAGCATCAGTTGGAAAAAGATTATGAAGATATCGACATTGCCGACGAAGCATTCGAGCGCCTTTTTGATTTCTTCGACAAGTGGCGCTGGCATCTCGATACGCGCATCGAAGCAACTGGTAAAGATATTAATCCCGATGTTTTGGGCTATATCTTCGAACAGTATATTAACGATCGTGCTCAAATGGGGGCTTACTACACCAAAGAGGATATTACCGAATATATCGGCAGAAACTGCATTCTACCCTTCCTTTTCGATAAGGTGCAACATGCTACCGGCGAAATGGAAGAAACGTTCACTACATCCGGCGAAGTATGGACATTGCTCAAAAATAGTGGAGATAGGTATATATT
>DAIUBN010000183.1:0-5385 GCA_036846645.1 Bacteroidaceae bacterium
ATTGGCGAGGGTAGAAGAATGTTCGTAGAACGTCATCTCGTTCCACAGGTTGAACATTGTACCTTGAATATAGAGGTCGATCATCGTATTGTCGGGTCCCGATTGAATAAACAGACCTTGGTCGAGCGGCTGGTAGATATATAGAAGGCTGTCGGGCAGCATTCCCCGTCTTGCCTGAACCAGATTATAGAAGTAGGCCACTTCGGGAATCTGCTGTTTCTCGTTGCGGGCTAACGCTACTACTTTATCGTAGTTGCCGAAATAGTATTCGTCGTCCAGTCTGAAAATCTTTTCGATTGTAAAGTTGGGCTTGCTGAATTCTCCCACTCCCGGATAGGTCATGCTATCTTGCCAAGTGAGTAGATAATGTCCTCTCATAGTCAGTGCAAAGACTATGGCAATAACGAGGAATAAAAAGTCGCCACCACGGCATTTGTTGTACTTGATATCGCTAAGACAAGCCAACAGTGCAAAGATGAAACATCCATAACCGAAAAGCCAATAGCTTAGAATGGTGGTGATGATGCCTGTGACAAACTTGATCCATCCTTTTTTGAGAAAGGAATACAGAAAGAATAATGCAAATCCACCGATTGCAGCGATAGTTGATGAAAGTCCAAAGCCTGCTTTGAAATGAAATATGGCTTCGATAGATATAATGATAATAGCTGTCCAAAACGCAAGGTCCTTTTGTAGAAAACGTCCTAAACTTCTTCGACAAACGTCACCAAGAATCAACAGAAAGATGACTAAGAAAATAGCACCGGCAAACTTGTAATAATTGAATTGGGTAAAGAAGTCGCCAGCCATACAAGCCAGCCATGCCGGTTTGCTAAAATACGTATTCAGATACTGAGAAGACAACAAAAAGAGTTGCGTCTGCTCTTTATAGAAGAAATGATAAGAGTAGAAACCTTGAAAAAACGCAAAACAGATAATTGCCCAGATGACGATAACTGCAAAGGTGTAATATTTAGATAACAGGTCTTTCATCAACTACAAAAGTATAGAAAAAAGTAATAGATTGTTTATTTTTTCTTTTCAAATATTGGAGCTAGTGTTGCTTTGTCTTTCGCAGTGAGGTATGGTGAATACATTTCGTAAAAGAATTGACCGATAGTATTGTTCTTCTGCACTTTCATCAGCTTTATACCAAGTTCCTTCACACTTTGGTTGGCAGAATCTACTTTGACTTTCCATACCACCGAATCGAGTTTGCTGCATTTCTTGTCGAGAGCTATACGGGCTTTGTTGTTGAAGCGAAGAAACTGCATTTGCTTGTCTTTCCACTGCTGTAGGGCAGCATTCTGTGGAGTGCCTTTGGCTACGCTATTGCTATCTATCGACACCTTGATGACCCCCTTTTCGGTAACTACAAGCAATTCTTGCATCTCCAGTCTGTAGAGTGGTGCCATTCTAATGATACTCATTCTTTCTGTATTGCCTTTGAATTCGAACTTACCATCTTTGATTATAAAAGAATCAACATTTGTTGCATCGGGATTCTTCACTGGAACCAAATAAATCATCTTCCCGTCATATTTTTTGGATGGCAGGCTACCTTGGATGGTGAAAGTCGGTTTGCTAGTGCACGACAGTATAAGTACCGCTGCAAAAAGAGAGTATAGCAATTGTTTCATCTTAGCATTTTAAGTAATTGTGTCTGCAAAGATAAAGCTTTTCTTCTTATTTCTATCTTTCGATGCAATTTATCATCATCTTCTGTTTAGAAACTATCATTCTTTTTTATTAATTCGGATATTCTCTCCACTAGTTCGTAAGAAACTATTCATTAGTGTAGGGCGCTCTTTATTAATGCTATAAGTTTTTTGCGAATTGCGATGAATGATGGGAACGGTAAATATGATCGAATCTTTTGTCGCATTGAATTGATATGTCACAACGTTGTTCTTCTCATTCAGTAGAATAGGTCTCTCGATATCATTGATATCTAGATTATGGCATACCTCTTTTAGAGAAACTTTGACTTGAGTATTGTTTAAATCGCCTTGGCTGGCATTGGCAATAATGATATTGATGGAGTTGTGGTTGGAGCAGCCGGCTACTATTAATAATGTAAGGTATAATACGATGATTTGAATCTTTCTCATGTTTCTTTTCTTGCTTTAGTCTATCTTATCTATCTGTTGAATGCCTTTTCTTCCTATCATCACCCGGTAACGGTAATAATCAGTGGTGACACCTTGATAACGGCACTGAATGATATAATTAATGTAATACACTTTTTTTGCCTCAACGCTATTGTATTGCTCATTTCCCAAGTTGACGTACAATGGCATCTTAGGATTATCCATTTTCTTCATGAAATCGAAGAAGTTGATACGGATAATATCATTTACTCCGGTAAAAGGATATTGGTTGATTCGCCCTATATTCTTTCGGTTGAGGTGCACTTTCTTACGGTAAAGCATAATCTGTTCATCGATGCCGCGGCGAGTCTCTAATAAAGAAGTGCGTCCCCGCTTCTCTTTGACATGGAGTGGCAGCTTTGCCGATGTGATATAGTCGAAGCCTTCTTTACACCATCCTAAAGTACGTTCGTGGATGCTCATCGTTATCTTGTAGTCGAAGAATTTGCTACCCATTTTGTGAGCGAAGTAGAAGCGCACCAGTTCCTTGATTCTATCTTTGAACATATAGCTCACTACTAATGCAATGAAGAGTGGTAGAGTGAAATTGCCGAACGTCTGTTGGAAGGAGAATGCGATGATAGTGGCAAAAGTCATCGAGATACCTGCTGCCAACATGAAGGCAACTTGTTCTACGAAGAAAGCATTATGGCGCTTCTTTGCTCTAAGGTACAGATTGCTTTCGGCATATTTTTTCAGTAATCCTGCATTATGAACAAATTCTCTATTATCATCTTCATCATCGGGCTTTACAAAGAGATAATTCATACCTTTCTTATATGTCAGCTCCTTATCGAGAAGGTCGAACAAATCTTTATTGATAGGACTGAACATGTCATTGTTCTCGTCTTTGATATGCTTTGCAAGTAAGAAAAGATGCTGCTCGGTGACATTGGAGATAAACTCATCACCACACTGGAAATACTCTTTTATTGGAATATCCTTATTGGCTGTAAGGACAGGCCATAAAGAGCGATAGTGTTCCAAAATGGTCCTGACATTCGAAAGAAGTTCCTTGCAATGTTCGTAGCATCGATGGCTATCTTTCTCTTGATTGATGTCGAGAAAAGCATTGCGGAGTGCACTTTTGAAGATAGAGGCATACATCTTGACTTGCGATTCGAAGTCCTCGATATCTTTCTCGCTCTTGCTGCTGATAGCTCTTTGCAGGGTTGCCGATAATATATTGAAGGGCTCGCTTTTGATATTGGCCAAATCTGAAAGTTTAAACACCGGAGTGATGAGGCGCATATGAGAATGGACATCCCGATAGAATAATTCTTTCGGATAAGTGCGGCGATTAATGTCTAGGCTATCTGGGATGAATATCCAAGTATTCATCACGAAATCGCTCTTAGGCAATTCCTGTCTGGCAATATAGCCTACTTTCAGCTCTAGTGTATATTGGTCGTGTATTTTGGCGTTAATATCAATCATACTATTCTAGATCTTCCAATTTGTATAAGGATTCTTGGTCAGCGAGGCATTATAGTAGCGGCGGTCGCCGGTAACCTCTTCGCCCAGCCATGAAGCTCTTTCGAAAGGAGTGTCTTCTGTTGGAAGTTCGATTTCGGCAACAGTGAGTCCTTCGTTGTCGCCATAGAATTCATCTATTTCGTAGGTCAGTTGTCCGGCTTTGACCAGATATCTTGTTTTGTCAATAATACCTGGCTCGCAAAGATTCATCAATTGCCTGACATCTTCTACCGATATTTCCTTCTCCCACTCAAAGCGAGTTGTGCCACTGGCATTGCTCGGCCCCTTGATGGTGATAAAACCTTTGTCGCCCATAGTGCGCACTCTTACCGTTCTTCCTTTTGCCGAACTGATATAGCCTTGCATCACTCGAGTTGCTTTAAAAGCCTCTTCCTTATAGCTTTCGTCTTTGACGAGGAATTTTCTTTCTATCTCTAATGCCATAGCTCTTGTTATCTATTATTGCGGCATAAAATTACCATCTTTCGCCGTCATATCCAAACGGTGGAGCTAGAAAAGTATTCTTCAGCTCTTGATATATATTTTGGGCGATATGCCTGTCTCTTTTTTGAAGTACTTGCCGAATACAGACTGAGAAGGGAAATTCAGATTGTATGCTACTTGTTGGATGTTCAATCCCGAGAATTTGAGTAAGGCTTTAGCTTCGAGAATCACATATTCAGTAATCCACTCCGTGGCAGTCTTGCCGCTATATTGTTTAATCAGTCCCGAGAGATAGTTGGCAGTAAGATGCATCTGACTAGCATAGAAACCTACACTCCTCTCTTTGAAATGGAATTGTGAAAGAAGCGTCATGAACTTTTCGAAATATCTTTGGTTGATAGACTTTTCAGATTCGGACAAGTCGGAATCCTTCTGATAGATGTTGATCAACGAAATAACCTTGAAAATGAACGAGATAATTAATCCCTCGATGATGCTGTCACGTTCTGGGCAATTATTGTCGATACTCTCTTTCATTTGATAGTAGAAATGCTGAAAAAAAGTAATATCCTCTGGCGCTACTTTAGTTTGAGGATTCTCTTTGAGGTTGATATAAGAAATGAGTTTCTTTCTTACGTCAATATGAAGCTTTTCCAAATAAGGTTGCGAGATGAGTAAGATGTGGCCTTTGAAATCATTGGCATCCGCGATTTGGATTATATTTTCGGGGAAATTGACCAATATGCCATTCGAGGATATTTGATAATCTCTAAGATTGATAGAGCAATTAAGCTCTCCAGAAGCACAAATTAGGAAGGTGATAGCATTGATCCTACAAGGATGCCTAAACTGCTCAACATGCTTTATATTATCTGTGATAATCAGGTCGTCAAGATAATAATTGGCGTTTCTGAGGTTTTCTTTCCGAAATTCGCCTATTGATATCGTATTAAACTGCATAATATATTGTTTTTATTGCCAAAGATAGGCTGTTTGCGGCAAAGATAGTAATTCTAATATATTAGTTCAACATAAATCCGTTAATTTGACCAATTGCTCCTTTAATTATCTCTTTATGTGCTATCTTTTTTTTCTCACCTTTGCACCGTTGGATAAAAGATATTTTAGAAATTATGAAAAGGGATAAACAGAGAGGATGGATTCTTATAGCGGCATTCATCTTGATTGGCATCATTGTTTTTGCTAGTATTATAGGATTGTTTAAGAAAGACATTCCCGAGCCAATAGAAGGTTGGGTCGAAGTGACAGACTATCGTATATCGAGTAAGGTGCCCAGTCGTGTTTTAAGACTATT
>DAIUBN010000184.1:0-5346 GCA_036846645.1 Bacteroidaceae bacterium
CTAATAAAAAAAGACATTTGGCAAATCTGCCAAATGTCTTTTACAACAACTATTTGTTTTTCTTTTGAATCGATCGATATATCGGAACAAAGATAAATGCGGTGGCTAGGAGCAGGGTAAGTATCGTTGGACCATCTATGCTTTTGGCATATCGTAGTACAATAAACATAAGTGCCGCCCATAGCAAGAGGACGCATACAATCTGTGTTTTCGATAATGGATGTTTCACGATTTATTGCTTTTTGTTCTTTTTCTTATCAACAATAGCATCGATAACGGCTACTGCTGTGATATTGACAATGTCACGTACCGAACTCTCGATATCGGTGAAGTGAATAGGCTTGTTCAATCCCATCTGGATCGGGCCAATCATTTCTGTGCCTGGCATGGCCATTGCTTGCAGGAATTTGTATCCTGAGTTGGCAGATGTCAAGTTCGGGAAAATAAGTGTATTGGCTTTCTTTCCTTTCAGACGGGTGAATGGATATTTCTCATCACGCAGTTTGGTGTCGAGGGCGAAGTTGATCTGCATTTCACCATCTACTGCCAAGTCGGGATTCTCTGCCTGAAGTTTGGCAACTGCATCGTGAACCAGCTTAGGACTTCCTTCGGTATCAGCGCCAAAGTTAGAATAACATACCATGGCGATATTCGGAGTATGATTGAAGAATCGAACTGCTTTGGCTGTAAGATTAGCGATATCGGTGAGGGTATCAGCATCGGGATGATGATTGATTAATGTATCTGCCAAGAACAACGGACCTTTTTTGGTGTTGAAGATGTGCATGGTAGCGAAGTGATTGAACTCCGGCTGAATACCGATAACTTCTTTGGCTACCTTAATGGTATTGCTGTATTTGGTATACAAACCGGTGATAAATGCATCAGCATCTCCTGTCTCTACCATCATCATACCGAAATAGTTGCGCTCGAACATCTTATCGTTGGCTTCGGCGAAAGTGGCACCTTCACGTTGACGCTTGTCGGCAAGAATGCGGGCATAACGTTCGCGGCGGTCGGCTTCGTCGTCATGACGCAAGTTGACAATTTCAATACCATCTAGACTAAGATTCAACTCTTTAGCGAGTTTGGCAATCTTCTCGTCGTTACCTAATACAATAGGGTGACAGATGCCTTCGTTCTTTGCTTCGACAGCAGCTTTGAGCATATTGGGGTGGATACCTTCGGCAAATACCACTCTTTGTGGATTGGTACGAGCTGTTTCGTACAATTTACGGGTCATTCGACTTTCGTATCCCATCAGTTCGCGAAGATGCTGTTTGTAGACTTCCCAATCTTCGATAGGTTTGCGGGCTACGCCACTATCCATAGCAGCTTTGGCTACAGCGCAAGAAACTTCTGTAATCAAACGAGGATCGACAGGTTTCGGAATGAAGTAGTCGGGGCCGAATGTGAATTTATTGACTTCGTAAACTGTATTGACAACATCAGGAACTGGCTCTTTTGCCAAGTCGGCAATAGCATGAGCGGCAGCCAGCTTCATCTCTTCGTTGATGGCTTTGGCTTGAGTATCGAGTGCGCCACGGAAGATATAAGGGAAACCGATAACGTTGTTAATCTGATTTGGATAATCGCTACGTCCGGTAGAAATCAATACATCGGGACGTGCAGCTTTGGCATCTTCGTAAGTGATTTCCGGATCGGGATTGGCAAGAGCAAAAACAATAGGATTGGGTGCCATACTACGTACCATATCTTGAGTAAGCAATCCGCCACGAGACAGACCAAGGAAGACGTCGGCTCCTTTAATCGCTTCGGCCAAAGTATGAACATCACGGCGAGAAGTAGCGAAGTATTTCTTTTGTTCGGTCAAGTTGGTACGGTCGTCGGTGATGACACCTTTACTGTCGCACATTAAAATATTTTCGAGGCGTGCGCCGAGCGAAACATATAGTTTGGTACAAGATGTAGCTGATGCACCGGCACCACTGACAACAATCTTGACTTCCTCTATTTTCTTTCCAACTATCTGCAAAGCGTTCAGCAATCCGGCAGATGAAATAATTGCCGTACCATGCTGGTCGTCGTGCATTACTGGTATATCTAGTTCTTCTTTCAGTCTCTTTTCTATTTCGAAACATTCGGGAGCTTTGATATCTTCAAGGTTGATACCACCGAAAGTAGGAGCGATAGCTTTGACAGCTGCGATAAATTTTTCGGGGTCTTTTTCGTTTACTTCGATATCGAAGACATCGATACCAGCATATATTTTGAAGAGTAAACCTTTACCTTCCATCACTGGCTTGCCACTCAGAGCACCGATATCACCTAGTCCTAATACTGCGGTACCATTAGAGATAACGGCTACCAGATTCCCTTTATCAGTATATTTATACGCGTCTTGAGGATTCTTTTCGATTTCAAGACAGGGCGTAGCAACACCGGGAGAATAGGCGAGTGATAAATCGGTTTGTGTGCTGTAAGGCTTTGTCGGCACTACTTCTATTTTGCCGGGCTTGCCATGAGAATGATAGGCTAAAGCAGCCTCTTTCGTAATTTTAACCATAATAATAGTTGTTTGTATAAGTATTTTGAATCGCTCGCAAAGGTATAAATAATATCCGTAGAAAGATAGTGTTTTTTCTATTAGTTCTATTAAAAATTATGAAAATGCCTATTTGCATAAATATTCTTGCAGATTCTTTACTATATACAATATTATTATCTCAAATATTCCCGATAAAGTAGCAATAAGTGGGCAGCACTCCAACTAAAATGTGATGATTGTAATGGTTCCCCAGTATGTGTACCATAATTCTCATAGATGGGTGCATCACCGGTCAATCCCTTCAATCTATCGAATACTTGCACTGTATATTTATCAGCTTTTTTCTTCTCTCCATAATTTCTGAGCCCATTGATGGCAAAATAAGTCTGGTCGAGCCATATCGGGCCCCTCCAATATCCGTTCGAATCGCATTTTGCATTATCGGCAGCTACGGTGGGGAATGGAATGTAAGTAGAGAATTTCTTTTGGTCTTCCAACAATTTCATGGCAGCTTGGAATTGAGGGTGACTGGCTATCTTCGTCCAAAAAGGAATATAGCCTTCGCAACCTGGCTCTTCGATGAAACTATGGTCGCTCAGTCTTTTATCGCAAAAGTATCCGATATGAGCATCGAAGAAGTAGGGTGCTATCTTTGCTCTGTAGTCGGGTGCATCGAAAGATAGATGTAGCAGTGAGGCGAATTTCTTGAGCAGCGTACATTCTAAGGCAAGGTAGCTGTTGAGATCTACACTTTCTTGGTTGATGCTCCAAGCGTTATCTCCATTTTTCAGCATCACGGCATCGTCAAACCGTATGGCATTGTCCATGCCACTCTCCCATGCTGCAGCTTCGAGTGTTCCATCTACCGAACCGAATTCGCAGATTCCGTTCTTGTCGTGGTCTCTCTTTTGGTACCACCATTTATAATAGGAGAGAAGTTGTGGATACATCTCTCTTACAAAGTTGGTATCTTTGGTCTGTTCGAAGATGGCATCGACGGCCCAGCAAGCCAAAGGCGGTTTGCTGTCGCGAGCATTATTTTCGGACGGGTCGGGATAGATGCAGTCTATCACCATGCCATCAGGTTGTTGATAATCAAACATAGCTCTGATATTGTCTTTCGCCAAGTCGGGGAAGAAAGATGCCATAGCGGCAGAGAATCGCCAGCAATCCCATGCCCAGCAGCCTACGAAATAACCAACGGCATGACTAGGAATGATGGCATCGTGAAGTATGCCTTCTCTATGACTTCTCCAATTGGATATCAGCGTGACGATAGATTTGACAGCAATCCGGTTGTAACGTTGTGGAATGTCTGGGCGTAATACTTTTGCCAGATAGCTGTTCCATCTTTCTTCATTGGCTTTGATGGCATCAGAAGTATTATCTAGTAACGACAGGTTGTGTAGTTTGCAAGCCTCCAGCTCTTTTGGGGAGGTCAGAAATGAAATGGCAACGTTGAAATCTTTTTTGCTCCCGATAACTTTGACCGAATAGTCGCTTGCCGAACGTTCTACCTTGGTATCTGCGGGGAAAGAAACGACAACGACTTCTCCTTTATCGCTTGTCAGCACAACATTATTAATATCGGTTTCTAAAGACACCTCTTTACTGATGTTTTTTGCGCCCAACAATAATGTTTTGTGAGTATGGTTGGTGATACGGAGCAGGGCCGTGGAGGCATCAATGAAGTTGAGCCTTTGTTCTACAGCACCTGCTTGGGCAGAAGACTTGAGATAAAGTTCGCCTGGAAAATACGATACCGAATCTTGTTTCAATATGCTATTTTCATCTTTGATATTGACTTCTACCAAAGATTGGGCAAACCACCTTCTATTATAGATACTGAAAGGGCCACAGAAACCATTGATCCATTTATCTTTTTCGGGTAGTGTGAATCCCATCCACGAACCGGCATCAGTGAAACAGCCTGTTTGCTTCGTCTTTCCTTCGGGAGTCAAGTTGATATTGATGATATTGGCAAAGTTGTAGCGTGTCCTACTTTCTACCGCTTTCTTCGAGTTGCAACTGCTCAGCACGGATAGAGCAGATACCGCTAATAGTATCGTTGTTCCTATAATATTTCTTTTCATGCTATACCTTATTATATATGTTTCAAAATGCGCGTCTCTCTCAGAACCATCTTTGATGCGAAAGTACTGAAAAATCGCTATTCTTGTTGATTGGAAGAATGGTAAAACGATATTTCCACTCTTTTGGGGTGATGGTATATTCGGGATGAACTTGTGCTCCCCAAGTGGTGTCTCCACCTACGCCCATCTGACGGTGGTCTATATTGAACCATACCAAATCTTTCTTTTCGATGCTGCCTCCATGTCGATGTTCTATAGCAGAGGGACGGTAACAGATATCATCCATCATAAAATTCCATGCACTGACACTTAGTGGCTTATCGCCTACAACGAGAATACCGTCGCCCGATTTGTTTTGAAGGGCAACCCAGCGGACATCGCATTTGTTGCCGGTCTCTTGTGCTCTGACATAAGGATGATATTGTTGCCATACGCTGGCGGTGTATCTACTGATATTGGCACCGGTCTTGCGGTCGGCATAATTCTCTTGCGGACCTCTTCCCAACCAAGTCATATTATCATATTCGGCAGGCAGAATCATTCGCATTCCCAAGCGGGGCATCTCGGGAAGTGGTTTGTTGCCTGGCATGAAGTGTTGCTCAACTTCAATCATCCCTTCGGGACGAATGTGGTAGGTGGTCTGCCATCCCATATCATCTTCGTTGACGAAGTAGTCTGTTGTCAATGTCACTTCGCTATTCTCTTTATTCGTTTTCAAATCGATATGTTGAAGGCGGGCTTCTT
>DAIUBN010000185.1:0-5320 GCA_036846645.1 Bacteroidaceae bacterium
ACTTCGATACCACTTTTCTTCAATCGATTGATGGCAATTAGAGAATGTTCTTTAACACTGTCGGCCAGTGCCAGCAATGCCAGTACATGTTGGGAGTCGGCAAACCATATTACTGTCTTTGCTTCGCTGTCCAGTTTCTCTGCAGCTGTATTTTGTTCGCTAGAGATAACGATGCCCGATTCTTCTATCAACCGGCGGTTACCTATATAATATGGTATACCATCTGCTTCGGCCTTCGCTCCCAATCCGGTGAGAGTGCTGAAGTGTTCAACATCGGCTGATTTGACATCGAAATGACGGACGATAGCTTCTGCTAATGGATGTTCGGCAAGACGCTCTATACCTATTAATATATCACTTCGCCGAGCTTCATCAAACCATACGACATCCGTTACAGAGGGATGTCCTTCGGTGATAGTACCAGTCTTGTCGAGTACAATGGCATTCACCTTCTTGGCTATTTCCAGACTTTGGGCATCTTTGATAAGAATACCATTGCCGGCTCCTTTGCCTATACCTACCATGATGGCAGTTGGCGTGGCCAGTCCCAAAGCACATGGACAAGCAATGATTAATACAGAAATGGCAGAAAGGAGTCCGTGAGAAAAACCGCCCTCTCCTCCGAATATCATCCAAACGATGAAAGTGAGAAGGGAGAGTAGCATCACCGTGGGCACAAATATAGCAGCAATACGGTCTACCAGTTTTTGGACCGGAGCCTTACTACCTTCTGCCTCTTGCACTAGTTGAATGATATGGGCCAGCACTGTGTTTTCTCCTGTCTGTCGGGTACACATTGTGAAGCTACCCTTCTGATTCATTGTGCCACTATATACTTTGTCGCCAGTCTTTTTCTCTATTGGGATAGACTCTCCAGTCAGCATGCTCTCGTCGACAAACGAAGAACCGTCTGTCAGTTCTCCATCTACAGCTATTCTTTCGCCTGGTTTCACTCTGATGAGGTCGCCCGAAACAATCGATTTGAGAGCGACAACAGTTGATATGCCACGTTCATCGACTTTTGTAACAGTCTTAGGGCGTAGACCAATCAGCTTTTTAATGGCTGTAGAAGTGTTGGCTTTGGCTTTGTCTTCCAACCATCGACCAAGTAGAATGAAAGTGATGATGCCTGCTGCACTTTCGAAATAAACGTGAGGCTCGATGCCTCTGCTTGTCCAAAACGAAGGAAACAGGAGATTGGCCAGGCTGAAGAGATAGGCGATGCCTGTACTTAGTGCCACCAGCGTATCCATATTCGAAGAATGATGGCGCAGCTGAGTCCAGGCCCCTTTATAAAACTCTCGTCCCATATAGAACACAACGGGAGTAGATAGGAGCCAAAGTACCCATGGCTTCAAAGAGAAGGCAGGCAGAGCCATACCTATTATTAACATGGGTACCGTGAGAAGGGCAGCCCCAATCAGACTGCGCTTCAAAGAGAGCGAATAGGCAGCGCGGAGCTGCTCCGTTCGGTGAGACTCGTCGTCGTCTTCGATTACCAAATCGTAGCCACCGTCACGAACAGCCTTTTGAAGTTCTTGCGGAGAGGTCTCCGAAGCATTATAATCTACACTCGCTGTGAGCGATGCAAAATTCACATTGGCACGAGCCACACCTTTCTGCGAAGAAAGGATCTGTTCGGCACGAGCGGCACATCCTGCGCAATGCAGGTTGAGTACCGGAAAATTACGGGTTACATTATTCTTATTCATATACCTTATTATATTAGGTGAAACATAAAATTCTAGTATGACATTTAAAAATGCCTTTTCGAAGAATATCTTCGTTTCTACTGGATGCAAAGGTATAGCAAGATAATCAGAATAGCGTTACACAATTTGCTGAAAGATTTATAACTTTTCCTTTCCCGTTACTTCATCGAGAGGCTTGCGCTTGTCAGCTCCCACCTTTTTATAATAGGTAGGAGTCAATCCCGTCACCTTTTTGAATTGGGCGCTTAGATGAGCCACACTGGAGTAGTTCATCTGCTCGGCAATCTCACTAAGCGATAGTTCGTCGTATACCAATAATTCTTTGATCCTTTCTACTTTTTGTGCAATAAAGTATTTTTCGATGGTATAGCCTGTCACTTCCGAAAACAGATCACTGATATAATGATAGTCAAGATGCAATTTGTTGGCCAAATAATCAGAAAGATTGACTTTTAGTTTATCCGATTTGTAATGAACCAACTCTATGATAATCGATTTGACCTGTTCTATCAATCTGCTACGTTTATCGTCTATCAATGCAAATCCGGCGGCAGATAGAGCATCGCGAAGTTTCTCTTTCTTTTCGTTACTTAGGGTAGAAGTCAGTTCAACTTCCCCTAGTGTCACAGATACATACTCGATTTGCAGTTTTTCTAATTCTGATTTTACTGCAGAGATGCAACGGTTGCAAACCATATTTTTGATGTAAATCTTCTTTTCGTTCGTCATTTTTATTTTGGGTATAAAGTGAGTTTCAAAATTCTAATTTATTATTTAAATGGTCAAATTAGTAACAATCTTCGCAAATAAATTGCAAACTACTTGCAAATATAAACAATTTTGCTGATTTTTGTTTGAAATATTAAGTATTGCGAAAAATAAAAAGAAAACATTGTTCTAACAAAAAATCAAAAAATAATTATTTTTTTTTGATTTTGTTTAGTGCTATTCAAAATATTACTTATATTTGCAGTGTTGTTTATGACATTTTATCATAACCTTTAAATACTTTATTATGAATATTGAAAAAATTATGACCTCGTTAGAGGCAAAGCACCCAGGAGAGTCTGAGTATCTCCAAGCAGTCAAAGAAGTGTTGATGTCAATTGAAGAAGTTTACAATCAACACCCGGAATTCGAAAAAGCAAAAATCATCGAACGTTTAGTTGAGCCGGATCGTATCTTTACATTCCGTGTAACTTGGGTAGACGATAAAGGTGAAGTTCAGACCAACCTCGGCTATCGCGTTCAATTCAATAATGCCATTGGCCCGTACAAAGGCGGTTTACGTTTCCATGCATCAGTTAACTTGTCTATCTTGAAATTCTTAGGTTTCGAACAGACATTCAAAAATGCATTGACTACATTGCCTATGGGTGGTGGTAAAGGTGGCTCAGATTTCTCTCCACGTGGTAAGAGCGATGCAGAAATTATGCGTTTCTGTCAAGCATTCGTTCTCGAATTGTGGCGTCACATTGGTCCAGATATGGATGTCCCTGCTGGTGATATAGGCGTTGGTGGACGTGAAATCGGTTACATCTTTGGTATGTACAAAAAACTGACTCGTGAATTTACTGGTACATTTACTGGTAAGGGTCTAGAATTTGGTGGTTCTCTCGTTCGTCCTGAAGCTACTGGTTTCGGCGGTCTTTATTTCGTTCACCAGATGTTGGAAACAAAGGGTATCGATATTAAAGGTAAGACAGTCGCTGTTTCTGGTTTCGGTAACGTAGCTTGGGGTGCTGTAACAAAAGCCACAGAACTTGGTGCAAAAGTAGTTACAATCTCTGGTCCTGACGGTTACATCTATGATGAAGATGGTATCAGCGGTGATAAGATTGACTACATGCTTGAGCTTCGCTCTTCTGGTAACGACATCGTTGCTCCTTATGCAGAGAAATATCCTCGTGCTAAGTTCTTCGCAGGTTGTCGTCCTTGGGAAGCTAAAGTAGACATTGCTCTTCCTTGCGCTACTCAAAACGAGCTGAATGGTGAAGATGCTCAGAAACTTATCAATAACAAGGTTACTTGTGTTGGTGAAATTTCTAACATGGGTTGTACACCAGAAGCTATCGATTTGTTTATTCACAACAAGATGTTGTATGCACCTGGTAAGGCTGTTAACGCCGGTGGTGTTGCTACATCTGGACTCGAAATGTCACAAAATGCTATGCACCTTAGCTGGACAGCAAAAGAAGTTGATGAGAAACTTCACCAGATTATGCATAGTATCCACGCTCAGTGCGTGAAGTATGGCACAGAGTCTGATGGCTATATCAACTATGTGAAAGGTGCTAACGTTGCTGGCTTCATGAAAGTGGCTCATGCAATGCTTGCACAGGGAACTATATGATTTTAAAAAAAGCATATTTAATTCTTACATACTTAATTTTTTGCATTACCTGCCTTCAAGCTCAGAAGGTGGGCAATGCAACTTTTTATAGTAACCGTCTACACGGACAGCGAACTTCCGATGGAAGCAGATACCATCGGGATAGTCTTACTTGCGCTCACCGTACCTATAAATTAGGTACCATATTGCAGGTCACCAATCCTCAAAACGGAAAATCCGTTGTTGTAAAAGTTACTGATAGAGGTCCTTACAGCAGACGCCTAATGATAGATTTGTCCTATCGTGCTGCCAAAGAAATTGGTATTATAGGTAGTGGCTATTCTGTTGTCGAAGTGACCGAACTCCCTCCTGATGTGGTAATTCCACTCAAAGCTCCACCTGCTACACTGAAAACTTGTTTCGAACCTGCGGTTGTTGAGGTAGATCCTTTCGCAATCTTAATAAATAAGAAAAAGAAGAAATAAGTTTCATTTTCAACTAAATCTTTATATCTTTGTCACATTAAATAGCAAAGATTGGCTACACTTTGGCTTAGCGCTCAATTCTATTTGTCTGTAATGCTTTCTGTTAGCACTATCTTTGCGTCACATTAAATAAAGATATAAAGATATGCTTCAACCCGAACTAAAAACACGACGTGATCAGATTCGTGTTCACATGGCGAAAGAAAACATTGGCGCCGCTCTTATTGCATGCAATGTAAATCTGCTTTATACTTATGGTAGAATAGTTTGCGGATACCTTTATTTACCGCTGGATTCACCTGCAATCTTATTTTTGAAAAGGCCACTTAATATTAAAGGAGAATATGTGGTTCCTATTCATAAACCCGAGGAGATTCCTGCTAAGTTGAAAGAAATGGAATTAAGCATTCCTTCCAAGATAATGCTCGAAGGTGATGAATTGCCTTATACCCAGTATGTACGTTTGTCTAAATTATTTCCAGATTCAGAGATTGTTAACGGTACTCCCTTGATAAGAAAAGCTCGAAGTGTGAAGACAGGTTACGAGATCGAAATGTTGCGTCGTTCTGCTGTCCAACATGCCAAAGCCTATTCTATGATACCTTCTGTTTTTAAAGAGGGTATGACAGATTTGGATCTTTCTATCGAAATTGAAAATTTGATGCGCAAACAGGGTTGTTTGGGTGTATTCCGTGTATTCGGTCAGAGTATGGAAATCTTTATGGGTAGCGTTTTGGCTGGCGACAATGCTTCGGCACCTTCTCCATACGATTTTGCCCTAGGTGGCGCTG
>DAIUBN010000186.1:0-5288 GCA_036846645.1 Bacteroidaceae bacterium
CTGCCGGCACCATGATTCTTCTGTTTCCAGGCGAGTGGCACAGTTATTATCCCGATAGAGAGACGGGTTGGAAGGAGTACTGGGTAGGTTTCAGAGGTATTTATATCAATCAACGGGTAGATAAGAAGTTCTTTTCGAAAGAGAGTCCGCTCTATAAGCTAAAACATAGTATGTCTGTCATCGGGCTGTACGAAGAAATCATGCAACTGGCGGCTACGGAAAGGATGGGATATCAGCAAATTATATCGAGTATCGTATTGCATCTTCTCGGTACTGTATATTATGAAGGACTGAATAGTGTGATGCTCAATACCGATACCTTATCCAAAATCAACGAAGCCCGTTTGTTGATGAAGAAGAGAGTTGCCAATCCGCCTTCGGTAGAAGAAGTGTCGCAACAGATTGGTGTAGGCTATAGTTGGTTTCGAAAGAAGTTTAAAGAGTATACCGGCATATCTCCGGCTCAATATCAGATGCAGCTGACTATTCAGTATGCCAAGGAGTTGCTTGTTACTTCTCAGAAGAATATCACCGAGATAGCCTATCAACTTAATTTTGAAAGTAACGGACAGTTCTCTACCTTCTTTAAAAAGAAAGAGGGCATTACGCCATCCGAATTTCGAGAAAGAATGCATTAATAGAAAATTAAGTGTTACCTTTGCATACAAAATATTAAGGATAATGGTTAAAGATAGTAAGGATAGACTTTGGAATAGGAATTATGTGAAGGTGATGGTCAATAATTTTATGATGTATTTCGCTTTTTATCTCCTTACTCCATTACTGCCTCTTTATCTTAGTGATAATTTTCATGCTACAAAAGATGTTATCGGACTGGTTCTTTCGGGCTATACTATTACCGCTCTTTTGTTTCGTCCGTTTAGTGGATTCATCGTAGATAGTTTCGACCGGAAAAAGGTGCTTCTTGTATGTCTTGCCTCTTTTTCCGTCTTGTTTGCCGGATATCTGGCAGCGGGAACTTTGCTGTGGTTTGCTGTTGTAAGGACATTGCATGGCGGGCCATTCGGCGCTTGTACCGTATCGAATAGTACGGTGGCAATCGATGTTCTTCCTTCGAGTAGACGAAACGAGGGTATAGGGCTATATGGACTGAGTAATAACATTGCTACGGCAATTGCTCCAACTATCGGTATCTTTATTTATAAGTATATTCACAATTTCGATATTCTTTTTTGGATTGCCTTTGTAGCGGCTTCTATCGGCTTTATCGTCTCGACAACAATAGAACTGCCTTCTAAGCAGATTGTGAAGAATAAGATGAAATTGTCGTTAGATCGTTTCTTCTTGTCCAAAGGTTGGATGCTGGCACTCAATATCGCTTTCTTCGGATTTTGCTATGGCGTGTTGAGCAATTATCTGGCTATTTATGGAAAAGAGAGATTGGGCATCACCAGTGGAACGGGTACTTATTTTATGATTCTGTCTTTCGGACTGATTATTTCGAGACTGACTGGTAATAAGTCTCTTCGGCAAGGCAAACTGACGAGGAATGCTGCCGAAGGCATACTTATTTCTACTGTTGGTTATACACTGTTTATTGCTTGTCCCAATGCTTTTGGCTATTATATTTCTGCATTATTAATTGGTTTGGGCAATGGTCACATGTGGCCTGCTTTTCAGAATATGATGATTCATGTAGCCTATCATAACGAACGAGGCACAGCCAATTCTACTTTGCTTACTTCTTGGGATTTTGGTATGGGTGTCGGTATATTGCTTGGCGGTGTGATTGCCGAGAATATGGGATATTCGGTTGCTTTTTGGTCGGTAGTGGCAGTCCATGTTGTCGGTTTGATTATCTATTTCTTAGCAACCAGACAGTTTTATACCCGCCATCAGATTATAGAATAGCTACAACATACAGAAATGGTAGTTCCCTTCATCGCCGTCCCATCTGAATCCGTCATATTCAAATGCTTTCAAATCTTCCGGGTCGACAATGCGATTCTTTAAGATAAAACGAGTCATCGCTCCACGACACATCTTGGTATAGATGACAATGGTTTTAAGTTTCCCACCTTTCATCACTTTGAATTCGGGTGTGACGATTTGCACTTCTCGCTTCACTTGCTTCCAATCTAACAGCAACTTCATCTCGTCGCTGGCAAGATTGACGAGTATGCCATCGTCGTTCTTTATTTGTTCGATAAAGTAATCGGTAAGAATAGGTCGCCAATAGTCAAACATCGACTGCCCTTCATGGTGTGGTAATACTACATCGCCTTCCATACGATACTTCATCACCTTATCCAATGGACGAAGCAATCCATACAGAAAGGAGGCTATCAGCAAGTGGTTGTTGGCATACTTCAATTCTTCGGTAGAGAATGTTTCGGGTGCCAGTTTCTGAAAGACCATTCCGTCGTATGAGAATACTGCCGGCTGACGTACTACCTCTTTATTAAAGAAGTTCTGGTAGCGTTGCCACACTTCGGTTGCGATACTCGGATTGACACGGAGTATCTCTGATATTTCATTAGGACTATAGCCTGCCATCCGAACAGCATTCTCGTTGGCTTGCAACTGAAAATGCGGTTCGGTGGTAAAAGATAGTGCCGATGGGCAGCTACCTGTCATTATCTTGGCGCAGGCTATGTAGACAATCATTCTTTATCTATTAGAATTTGCTCGAACCATCAAAGCAGTGAGTGCATATCTGATCTTTGGGCAGGCCGATAGCTTCTACCAAAGTTTCGAGTTTGTTGAAACGCAAAGAGTTCAATCCGAATTTCTTTTGAATCGTTTCTACCATCTTTTTATATTGTGGAGAGTCTGTTGTTGCATACTTCTCTAGATCTTTCGATGCATCGCCTTCCAACTCTTGTATTACACGACGGGTGATGAGCTCCATATCACTCTTTGAATTGGTGAAAGCAATGAACGGGCAACCATAGATAAGTGGGGGACAAGCTATTCTCATGTGAACTTCTTTTGCTCCATAGTCGAACAGCATTTTCACATTATCTCTGAGTTGTGTGCCTCGAACAATAGAATCATCGCAGAACAGACAACGTTTGCCAGTGAGCATGGCGCGGTTGGGAATCAATTTCATCTTGGCAACCAATGCACGCAACTCTTGATTGCCTGGAGTGAAACTTCTAGGCCACGTCGGTGTATATTTAGATACCGAACGTTGATAAGAAACTCCCATTCCTTCGGCATAACCTAGTGCCATACCGATACCCGAATCTGGAATGCCGCAAACCGAATCAACAGGAGTCTTATCGGTAGCGCCCATCTTCAAACCACATTGACGGCGAACTTCCTCAACACAGACACCTTCGTAGCAAGAGACGGGGAAGCCGTAGTACACCCAAAGAAAAGAGCAAATCTGCATACGCTTATTAGGCTTGCGGAGTTGCTCTACACTATCTGACTTAATATGGACGATTTCGCCGGGGCCAATATATCGTTCTATTTCAAAACCGAGATTGGGGAAGGCGGCCGATTCGCTTGTTGCAGCATAAGCACCTTCTTTTTTGCCAATGACGATAGGAGTACGTCCCCATTTATCACGAGCTGCAATAATTCCGTCTTCGGTGAGCAGCAGCATGGAACACGATCCCTTTACCTTATCATATACTTTCTCGATGCCGTCTACAAAATCTTTTCCCTGTGTGATAAGCAGACCAACCAGTTCTGTTGGATTCGTCTTGCCCGAGCTGAGTTCCGAAAGATGCAGCTTGGCTGCGAGTAGTTCTTTTTCTATCTCTTCGATATTATTGATTTTGGCAACAGTGACAATAGCAAATTTGCCAAGATGAGAATTGAACACAATAGGTTGCGGGTCGTTATCGCTGATGATACCTATACCGGCATTACCTTCAAACTCATCCAGCTCGCCTTCGAACTTAGTACGGAAATAAGTATTCTCTAGATTGTGGATAGAGCGGCAGAAGCCTTTACCACGCTTGTGGGTCACCATACCGCCACGTTTAGTACCTAAATGTGAATTATAATCAGTTCCGTAGAACAAATCAGTTTTGCACTCGTCTTGAGCGACAGTGCCAAAGAAGCCCCCCATAATATTTATCTTTTGTTTTTTGTTTTTTAAGTTGGGAACAAAGATAGTTTAAACTTTTAAAACAGCCAACTTTGGAAATGAAAATGCTTACTTCTTTATCATTAAACAAATGGTATATAAGTATAAGTGCTTACACCCTCTGATTTCTCAAAGGATGTAAGCACTTAAAGATTATATCATCATTCTGCAATATTCATATCAACGATTTTTGCTTCATGATTTGTAAATCGCAAAAAGTCGTTTAAAATATATTTGGTCTCTATTTTGAGATAGCAGGTGGTGGTACCGTCACTGCAGCCGTACCATTGTTCGTTGACCACATCTCTATCGAATACAATTTGAATTTTTTGTTCTATATCGACTAATGCACTAAGTACAGTTGTCGCTCCAATACTCGTGCCGAGCATTTCGTCGAGAAGTGCAGCAGGAGCAAAAGAGACTCTTGATATACCAAGGGCATGACTGAAATTTTTGGAACGGAATGGTTTATTGCCGACCGTGATGAACAGATAAAATTCTGTTTGTTGGCGATTGCAAAGAAATAGAGTCTTCACCATCTTCATGTTGAGCTTCTGATTAATCAATGTGCAGTCGTCCATTGTGATAGCTTCGTCTGTCTCTACTCTTTCGAATGGAATGTTCAGACAATGCAGTGTGGCGTAAACTTTTTCTTGAAGAAAAGAATTGAATTCAGTGGGCTTAGTAGTTTTTATCTCACTGATATAAAATGTATTATTGTTATTCATTGTTTTAATTATTTAGTTTATTAATAAGAAATTTCTTACAAATAGACTAAACAACCATTACGGTAGCTTTTCTACATAACTATCCTTCTCCCGACAAATATGCCGTGATAAGAAAGAAATATAATATCCGGTTGTTTAGCCCTTAGGCTAAAGGGGGATTGTTTGTAGAAAAGCGATTCAACATAATAGAATACATTTTAATAATCGGGTGCAAAAGTAGTCTTTTTATTTATTTATTGCAAGTATCCAGTTCACAATATCTTTCAGTACTTCGGGTGAGAAGGTCTCTTCTATTGTATTGTATTCCATACTGCTGCCGGTAGTGCAATGCTGGAAGAGATGATTTAGTCCGGGATATTCCTTTATTATACTTTTAGAGTTGGCAGGAAGTAGTTTCTTGATGGTAGACAGATTGAAAGAAGAAATGACTTGCGAATCCAGGTTGCCGTTGATAGCCATCGTAGGACATTTGATTTTTGATATATCTTTGGCAGGGT
>DAIUBN010000187.1:0-5273 GCA_036846645.1 Bacteroidaceae bacterium
AGTGATACCTGTCACAATCAAATCTTTTGTCTTCTTTGTGAAATAATCTACTGTCAACGACAAACGATTATTCAAGAAGCGCGAATCAAAGCCAATATTGGTTTGTTCGGAAGTTTCCCATTTTAGTTGGTTATTTCCAGTCGAAGATGGCAAATATCCATAACTATATGTAGTATCACTACCGAATGGATAGCTACCTGTAGAAGAAATAACATTGGCATACGAATAGCCACCTAACGAAGCCGTCGAGCCATTCTGGCCCCAACTAAAACGAAGTTTCAAATTAGAGAGCCAATTGGATGTACTCTTCATAAAGTTTTCTTCGGATAAGACCCAACCCAATGAGAAAGCAGGGAAATAACCCCAGCGTTTATCAATAGGCAGTACAGAGCTGTCGGCTGCATCGGCACGGAGTGAAAATTGCGCCAAATATTTATTCTGATAATCATAATTGAGACGACCGAAGTAAGAAAGATTACGAGTATATATTGGTTCGCCTCCACTTACAGCTTTCGTTGCCGAACCTGTAGCATAAGCGAAGTAATAAAACAACGGATCATCCTGTTTTACGCCAAGGTCATCATCAGCACCAGTAATAGAACCGGTTACGTAAAACGAGCGACTTTCACTATAGTGAGTACCAACCATTGCCGTAACAGTATGTTTCCCAAAAGTACGAGTATAATTGGCGAAATTTTCCCATTGGAAATAAGAAGGAGTAGATGCAGTAGAATTTACCGACATAAACTTCTGATGAGCCAAACTGTTTGCCCAATAGTCATTCGAATAACCGTAACTCTCGGTTGCTGCCAGTCGATAGCCCAAGCGAGATGTCACTACTAATCCTTTAATAGGTTTGAAGTTGATAAATGTAGAGCCATTAATATTGAAGCCGCGATTATCAGTAAAGCTTCTGTCACGCATGATGAGTGGATTGAGGTTCTCACTCGTTACAAAAGGAGATACACCATAATAATTTCCATTACCATCAGACAATAGTGTAGCATAAGCCGAACCGCCATTTAAAATGGTTTTCATATTTTCGGGCATGTCATTTGTAGTATAAGTAGCCTTTGTCAGTGGGTCGAGTTGAAGAACAGAAAGTAGCAAACTACCATATTCTGAACCTTCGCTCACTGTTTTCACTTTATAATACTCAATCTGGTTATTTGAGCCTAGTTCCAACCAAGGTTTGATATTATAATCAACATTTATCATACCTGTCAGACGTTTATAGGTATCACTATTTCCAACAACCATACCATTATTATCCAGATAAGTAAGAGAAGTATAAACAGATCCTCTATCGCTACCGCTTTGGAAAGTCAGGTTGTGCCGCATCATAATAGAATTTTCAAATGCCACTTTAGTCCAATCCGTATTAGTTACACCGTCCCAATATTTATAGACACCTGTTTCTGTCAATTTTCCAGCATCAACATAATAATCGATGTATTGTTCTGCATTCATCACTTTCGGCACCTTATTCAAACTTTGAGAAGAAAGTTGGAAATCGTATGATATTTTGCCATTTCCTTTACCTCTCTTCGTAGTAATCAGAACTACACCATTACCAGCTCTCGAACCATAGATCGCAGCCGAAGATGCATCTTTCAATACTTCCATAGACTCAATATCATTAGGGTCGATACCACCGATATCCGAAGCAATACGTCCATCGACAACAAAGAGAGGATCGCTACTACCATTCGAACTGATACCACGAATTCTGATAGTAGGCGATGAACCTGGTCGAGCCGAAGCCGACAAGACTTCCACGCCAGCAGTTTTGCCTTGTAAAGCCTGACCCGCCGTAGTGATAGTCCTTGCCTGCATATCTTCCGATTTCACTTGGGAAACAGAACCAGTGAGCGAGCTTTTCTTTTGGACGCCGTAACCCACAACGACCACTTCGTCGAGTATCTTAGCATCTTCTGCGAGTACTACATTAATAATAGGAGTATTGGCTACTTTCTGAACTATTTGATAGCCAACATAAGTAAAGATAAGTGTAGCACCTTTGGATACGTTCAGTTGATAACGCCCATTCAGATCACTCATGATACCATTGCTTGATCCGCGTTCGACAACGCTAACACCAATCAATGGCTCTTGTGTCTTTTGGTCAACAATACGTCCCGTCACTTTCACTTTTTGCTGAGCAAAAGCAAGAGGGATACACAAAATCATTACAAAGACTGAAATCAACAGTCTTCTACATTTGTTGTGTTCAATAACTTGTCTCATTTTTGACATTAATAATTTTGAGGTTAAAAAAGTATTCATAGTGTATCTTCATTTCTATGTATCGCCATTATGAATTTTACAATGGCAAAATTACGCATCCATTGATTCTTACACTTTCCGAATCGTTCAAATGAATGTCAAATATGTATTTCTATATTTATCTATCTGTTCAAATTATTGTCAAAACTGTCAAAACATGCCGAAGAACACAATAATAATACTACACCACAGATAGCCAGTAAACCATAATTTAGTAATTTTGTGAATACACAATACAAAATTCCTCATGAAAACATTCCGATTATTCTTACTACTGACAGCCTTACTCATTAGTACAGCTTGCAAACAATCAAAGCCTCAGCCTATAGAAGATGGTAGCCGCATACTTTCTGCCGAGATATCCAACCAGCTAATCACTTCATTTTGTGAAGATCGTTTCGGACATGTTTGGATTGGCACTTTAAGAGGAGTAAATAAGTGCGTAGGACATCAGTTCCAACAATACTTCTATTCGGATGATGATAGCCTGTCACTTTCCGACAATCAGGTTTATAGGATGCTTCGCGACTCGAAAGGCAGATTATGGATAGGTACATCTGCCGGGATATGCTACTACACCAATAATGATACCTTTCATAGGGTCCCTATCGATGGCCCGGACAAAACAATTGGCGAAATAATGGAAGATAGTAAGGGGAATGTTTATATTAGTATCGTTCCATCAATCTATATCTATAATGAAAAGACAGATCATTTTTCTTTAGCCATACCCGACGCAAATTCCGAGAAGAGTTATGCCAGTACATGTTTTGTCGACCCATCAGACAACCTTTGGAGTGTAGGAATGGGGCATATCAGTTGCTATCAAAACGAGACATATCGGAAAATCAAGTCGATGACAATAGGAACGATGATTCAAGCTTCATATATCGACCCACTTGGCAGATTATGGCTTGTATCTGACAACAAATTGTCCGTACTCAACACCAAGACACTGCAATACATATCACTACCCGATGAATTGGCTCACCACCCATTGTTCAGTTCATCCATCGTTTACGGCATCACCTATTATATAAAAAATTCATCCATACTGTTCAGTACTTCAAAAGGACTTTTTATCTATGATTTCAAAAATCATACTCTCATCAATCAAAACGATGCCTCATTCCCATTTTCCATTCCTCCTTCTTTCACGGTAATGAAGATGTTTGTCGATTCGCAACAGAATCTTTGGGTTGGCTCGTCCGACAAAGGATTTATCGTAAAATATCGCCATCAGAATCGTTTCAACAACAATGCCAAGTTGAGAAGTCTGACAGAAAACAAGTCTGTTCTCTCAGTTACATATCTAAAAGGCTACGTTTGGATTAATATGGGCAAAGAAGGTGTCATTGCCTACAATCTGACAGACAAATCGGTTCATCCTGTATCACTTCCCTTTTTACATGGCAAGGCTCCTTATTATTTATATACCGACCGTGATCAACATCTATGGATTTCTGAAATGTTCAGTGGTAATTTTCATCAGTGCGATGTAAGAGGTTACAACGTGTCGCTTATCAAAACTTATCAACTTCCTTTCACAGCTTTCTCTTGGACACAAGACAAAGACGGTACGATATACGTAGGTGGCTGGATGCCAAATATTGCTTTTCATAAAATTGGTAGCGATAAATTCAATACCGTTCCACTTAGCAATGGCAGATTTGCATTCTGTGCATCCATGCTTACTTTAAACAACGGGAACGTAACAATAATGCCGATGGGAGATGATATCAGAATCACCAACCCGAAGACCAACAAGACACAGACTGTTCCATTCAAACAATTTGGCAAGCATACAAGTATCATTCCCAATTGTGCATTGGAAGCAAAAGATGGAGTAATATGGATAGGTACTCGTGGCAATGGACTATTTCTTCTTAAAGATGGCAAAGTATCGCCATTAAAAGGCAATTCTTGCCCCGACATAGCGGATATACAACAAGATAAACAGGGTAATATATGGATTAGTTCGCTGTACGGACTAAGTAAATACGATAGCAAATCGAAGAAGTTCACCAATTATTTCAAGTTGAATGGTATAGGCGGCAATCAATTCAACGACCGTTCATCTTGCATCACTCCCGATGGCACTATCTTCTTTGGAGGCACTCATGGGCTGACTTTCTTCAATCCATCAGATTTGAAACTGCGCCGCAATATTCCACTTCTTTTCGAAAGTTTGAAAGTAAACAACCAGTTGATACTACCTACCAATAGCGACTGTATAGACAAAGCTATGCTTTTTGCCCCCGATATTCATTTAGATTATGACGAAAGAAGTTTCTCTATCTCTTTTGCAGCAATAGACTATAGTGAGTACGACTGTGTTCACTACTTCTACAAGATTGATGGCTACGACAAATACTGGATAGAATCAGGAAGTGATCATGAAGCATATTATTCCAATCTACCTGCCGGAAAATATAAATTCAGAGTGAAGATAACAAGCAGTGATGAGAACGATGTGATTGCAGAGAATAGCATCAATATCTATGTTGCCCATGCTCCTTGGGCTAGTTGGTGGGCTATTCTTGTGTACCTCATTATTATTGGAATTTCGACATGGTATATTCACCAGGACTTAAAGCGCCTACGTCTCCAAAAATTGAAGACACAAAAGGCAGAAATGGAAAAAGAAGCCGAGTTGCACACGAATCAGATGAATATGAGATTCTTTTCGAACATCTCGCACGAGTTTCGCACACCACTCACTATGATATCTGGTCCTATTGCATCTCTTAGCAGTAATCGCCAGTTGCCTGCCGAAGCTAAACAACTGCTCAATATAGTACAACGCTCGGTGAATAGAATGCTCCGATTGGTCAATCAGCTTATGGACTTCCAAAAGCTCGAGAATGATGTGATGAAACTACAAGTGACAAAAAGAGACATCATCTCGGCAATCAATGATACTGTGGCTATCTTTAAGGTTAATGCAGACGAAAAAAATATCACGCTCAATAAGAAAGGACTCGAAG
>DAIUBN010000188.1:0-5269 GCA_036846645.1 Bacteroidaceae bacterium
TTCCGTTCCAACCTGTGTTAACCAAGTATGCCTTAGCACCGCTCTTCTCCATGTGGCGAACCAACTCTTCTGCATATTTTGTAGGATGCAGTTCGAGGAATGCCTGTCCGAAGCAAGCAGAGAATGTTGGAGTAGGCTCTGTAATACCACGTTCTGTACCAGCCAACTTAGCTGTGAAACCAGAGAGGAAGTAATACTTAGTCTGCTCAGGGCTCAGGATAGATACTGGAGGAAGTACACCGAATGCATCAGCTGACAAGAAGATAACTTGTTTTGCAGCAGGTGCGTGAGAAATAGGTTTAACGATGTTCTTGATGTGATCGATAGGATAAGAAACACGAGTATTCTCTGTTACACTCTTATCATTGAAATCAATCTTGCCATCTTTATCAACTGTTACGTTCTCAAGAAGAGCGTTACGTTTGATAGCACCGTAGATATCTGGTTCTGATTCTTTATCAAGTTTGATAACCTTAGCATAGCAACCACCTTCGAAGTTGAATACGCCATTGTCATCCCATCCGTGTTCGTCATCACCAATCAACAGACGTTTAGGATCTGTAGACAGTGTAGTCTTACCTGTACCAGAAAGACCGAAGAAAATAGCGGTGTTCTCGCCGTTCATATCTGTATTTGCAGAGCAGTGCATTGCTGCGATACCCTTCAAAGGCAAGAAGTAGTTCATCATAGAGAACATACCTTTCTTCATTTCACCACCGTACCATGTGTTGATAATAACTTGCTCTTTGCTTGTTACGTTGAATACGACAGCTGTCTCAGAGTTCAATCCAAGTTCTTTGTAGTTCTCAACTTTAGCCTTTGATGCATTGTAAACAACGAAATCAGGTTCTTGATCCAATTCTTCTTGGCTAGTTGGTTTGATGAACATGTTCTTTACAAAGTGAGCTTGCCAAGCAACCTCAACGATGAAACGAACTTTCATACGAGTATCTTTGTTAGCACCGCAGAAAGCATCAACAACAAAAAGTTTCTTGTTAGAAAGTTCTTTCTTAGCGATTTCTTTAACTGCATTCCAAGCCTTCAAAGAAGCTTTCTTGTTATCATTCTTATATTCATCAGAAGTCCACCAGATAGTGTTCTCAGATGTTTCATCTTCTACAATAAATTTATCCTTAGGAGAACGGCCGGTGTAAACACCTGTCATCACGTTCACTGCACCGAGTTCAGTCTGCTGACCTACTTCAAAACCTTGCAAACCCTCTTTTGTCTCTTCATCGAACAGCACTTCATAACTAGGATTGTAAACAACCTCAGTTGTTCCAGTAATCCCATACTTTGTTAAATCTAATTTTGCCATTTTGCTTGAATTATTAAATAAATATACTAAATTTTCTTCTTACCTATTGTTTTGAATGACGGAATTATAAAATTCCTTACCTTCTTCTTTTCGGGTTGCAAATTTACAACTTTCCTTTCATTAAAAGCGAAATATTAAAGAAAAAATTCCCTAATTATTAACTATTTAAATTTCTTATACATTATCTGCCAACTAAACATTGCAATACGAAAGATTATTTGTTATTTTGCATGCAGAAAATATAGAAATACGGCGTGACTTTCAGTATTATATATTATATATGGTATGAACCGGTTGGCTGTATATTATAATAAGGTATACCGATAACAACTAATAATGATATATAATGAAAATAGTTAATTTCAATGAGTCTAATTCTATTCTCAACCAGTTTGTTTTAGAGATACGCAGTCAGCAGATTCAGTCAGACCGCTTGCGTTTCAGAGAAAATATTAATCGTATCGGCCAAATGATGGCCTATGAGATTAGTAAGAGTTTGCACTATTCGATGAAAGATGTTCAGACACCTCTTGGAATATCTTCTATCAGCGTGCCTGATGAAGATATAGTACTTTGCACTATCCTAAGAGCTGGTTTGCCTTTTCACAATGGCTTTCTAAGTGTTTTCGATTCTGCTGAGAATGCTTTTGTCTCTGCCTATCGTAAATATATCGATAATGAGAATTTCAAGATTCATATCGAATATATCGCTTCGCCCCGTATAGATGGCAAAACGTTGATTATTGCCGATCCTATGTTGGCTACAGGTAGTAGTATGGAACTTTCTTATCGTGCTATGCTTACCAAAGGTCATCCAGCACATATTCACATCGCTTCTATTATTGCTGCCGAGCCGGCGTTAGAACATATTAGAAAGGTTTTCCCCGAAGATATCACAACTGTTTGGTGTGCAGCTGTCGATCCCGAACTTAACGAACATTCTTATATTGTTCCTGGATTGGGGGATGCTGGTGATCTCTGTTATGGCGAGAAAGAATAATTTCTACTATTCAATAAAGTGTTTTGATTTCATCCGGTGTGATGAACACCTTATTCATAGAGCTTAAATAAAAAAGAGGTAGACGTTATGTCCACCTCTTTTTATATAATATGATAGAAAGAATTCTATTTAACTTCCCAAGTATCGTTGGTCATCAACAATTCCTGGAAGTTGTGATATTTCTTCTTATCTTTGACTTCTGCTATTTGTTCTGCAACAGCAACTTCGTATGTAGGAGCTTCTACGTCGCGGATAACACCTAAAGCTACTGGGAAATCCGGACCTTCCATTAAAGCAAGCTTCAATTGAAGTGTGTTGTCCATGCAATGAGCGTCATGTACAAGAATATCTTTCTCGGTAATACCGTTCTCGCCTAGCTTAACAACCTTCAAACCGAATCCTACTTGCATAAGTCCCATTTCGTGGTTCTCACCAAATAGCATTGGTTTGCCATGTTCCAAGTAGATTGCATTTTGTGCACGAAGTTCTTTTGTTGCCAAAGCAGCATGTGTACCATCATTAAAGATGACGCAGTTTTGGAGTACTTCTACAACCGATGCACCTTTGTGCTGAGCTGCTGCTTTCAAAACGTCGATAGTAGTAGGGCCATCAACAGCAACACAACGAGCGAAGAATCTGCCACGAGCACCAAAACAAAGTTCTGCAGGGTGGAATGGATCTTCAACTGTTCCGTAAGGAGATGATTTACTTACAAATCCACGAGCAGATGTAGGAGAGTATTGACCTTTTGTCAAACCGTAGATACGGTTGTTCAAAAGAATCATATTCAAGTCGATATTACGGCGAACTGCATGGATAAAATGATTACCACCAATTGCTAAACCATCACCATCACCTGAAATCTGCCAAATAGTAAGATCTGGATTGGCAACTTTGGCACCTGTTGCAATAGAAGCAGCACGGCCGTGGATAGTATGAAAACCGTATGTATTGACGTAATATGGTAAACGAGAAGAACAGCCGATACCAGAGATAACAGCTATATTGTGTGGTGCAACTCCTATCTCGGCCATTGCTTTGTGCAAGTAACTTAAGAAAGAATGGTTACCACATCCCGGGCACCAGCGTGGTTGGCCCAATTTATAATCTTGTGCAGTATATTGTATTTCGCTCATTTTTTATTCCTCCATTAATTTAGTGAATGCATCAACCAACTCTTGAATAATGAATGGTTGACCTTTGACTTCGTTAAATTGATTAACCATCAATCCAGGTACTTTCATACGCAGATAGCCTGCGAATTGACCTAAGTTCTGTTCGGCAACAACAACTTTCTTGAAGCGTTTCAGAACTGCCTCAGTATTCTTTGGCAATGGGTTGATAAATTCAAATTGAGCTAATGCAACTTTCTTTCCTGCTTCACGCATTGCAGAAACAGCAGAGTATAAGTGACCATATGTGCCACCAAAACCAACTACCAAGAGGTCGGCATCTTCGTCGCCTTCTACTTCCAAGTCGGGAACTGCAATTCTTGCAATCTTCTCGGCACGATTGGCAACCATTTCATTGTGATTGGTTGGATCGGTAGATATTGCGCCTGTTTTGCCATCTTTCTCCAAACCGCCGATACGATGTTCGTAGCCTTCCATTCCTGGAGTAGCCCAATAGCGTACCATTGTTTCAGGGTTGCGATAGAAAGGAGTATACTTACCCTTCATCTCTGGAGTAGCATAAGGAGGTTTAATACATGGATAGTCTTTCAAATCTGGTAACTTCCAAGCAGCAGAACCATTAGCGATGAATGCATCGGTAAGGAGGATAACCGGTGTCATGTGTTCCAAAGCTATTTTACAAGCCATGAAGGCAGCATCAAAGCAGTTTGTAGGCGATGTTGCTGCAATTACTGGCATTGGGCTCTCACCACTACGGCCATAAAGACATTGAAGTAAGTCAGATTGTTCTGCTTTTGTTGGCAGACCTGTTGATGGACCACCACGTTGTACATCTACAATTACTAATGGTAATTCTGCAATTACAGCCAAATTCATTGCTTCACTCTTCAAGCAGACACCAGGTCCGGAAGTTGAAGTAACAGCTAAGTCACCAGCAAAAGCAGCACCGATAGAAGAAGCACATCCAGAGATTTCATCTTCACACTGTACGGTTTTTACGCCAAGTGATTTATGCTTTGCCAATTCATGCAAAATATCTGTAGCAGGAGTAATAGGATATGAACCTAAATAAAGTTCCATACCTGCTTTTTCTGCTGCTGCGATAAGTCCGTATGCAGTAGCTTTGTTACCGGTAATATCGGTATAAAGACCTTTGGCCTTCGCTACTTTAGTATCAATACGGAATGTTGATGCAGAAGCATGAGTATTTGCACCATAATTGTAACCGGCATTGAGAACCTGAATATTAGCTTCAGCAATAGCAGGTTTCTTTGCAAATTTCTCGCGGAGCATCTTTTCTGCAACTTCTAGCTTACGGTTAAAGAGCCAGCATACCAAACCAAGTGCAAACATATTCTTGCAGCGAAGAATAGATTTGTTGTCCATTCCAGAATCTTTCAAAGTCTCTTTGCACATTGAAGTGATAGGAGCTTCGATGACATCATTTTTGATGTTTAATTCTTCGAAAGGATTTGTTGTTTTAAACTCGGCTTTATCCAGGTCTTTCTGGGTGTAAGCATCTGAATCGGTAATAATGATACCTTGCGATTTACAGAATTTGACTTGTGTTTTCAAAGCAGCGGGATTCATTGCGACCAAAACGTCACATTTATCACCCGGTGTGTAGACTTTTCCGGCGCCGATATGTACTTGATAACCGGAAACACCGGTCAGCGAACCTTGCGGGGCGCGAATATCAGCGGGATAGTCGGGAAATGTACAAATGTCATTCCCAACTGTAGCCGACACATTAGAAAAAATGTTACCGGCAAGCTGCATACCATCACCGGAGTCTCCAGAGAAACGTACGGCAACCTG